>JANQGB010001373.1 GCA_028277545.1 Phycisphaerae bacterium
AGCAAGATCTCGCCAGTGCGCAACCTGGGCCTGCTGATGGTTTTTGGCCTGGCGGGATCTTGCTGATGCAGACCGCAGCGAAACCCGCCGCCGTGGTCACCATGACCCCGGAACACGGGGTGAGCATCCTACTGAGCGTGGCGGTCGCCCTGGTGCGGCGCGTCCGATCGGTTGCGGGCGGGATGATCTCGGCCGTCTCTTCGCTGGCCACCGCCAGGTGGACGCAGTTGGCCACCGACAGCACCATGACCAGAATGACGATCATCTGCGTTATCAGGGACGTGGCAAACCCGAAGCAAATGGCCACGCCGAGAGTCACCAGCGTGGCAGAGATTCCGACACCCAGCGCGAATATCATAGGCCCTGGGCGCCGAAACACCGCCCACAGCGTTATCCCGATCAGGGCGAAGGCCGCGATCGAGAAGACCAGCAGATCACGATCCACGTAGCTGTACATGTCGATCAGGGTGACGTATGGACCGGCGATGATGAGGCTGGCTTCAGGATGGGCGGATTGCGTCTCCTTCACGATGGCCCGCAATCGGGCAACCGTGTCTCGCCGATCGGCGGCCGCCTGACCTTCACCGTGCATGTGCAGCAGAATGGCTGATGTCCGCCCGTCGCGACTAAGGAGGTTGTCTGCCACCAGCCGGTGTTCGGCCAGCCTGTCACCACCCAATCTCAACGCCCACTGCGGCAGAGCGGCCAACGCCTGGGCTCTTTCGACGGCCGGCAACTGCCGGACCCGGTCAAGGATCTCACGCGTGATCGCCGTCGCATGGCTGGACAAGGCGTCGTCAGTCTGGACGGCGATGATGGCGACCTCGTTGCTGGTGAACTCCTGCATGAACCGGCGGTAGGTGTGATAGGAGTCGTCGTTCCGGGCGACGAAGGCTTCGAGGCGGTAGTCGTGCCGCAGGCCCGGTCGGACCAGCAGCCAGACAGCGCCGACTGTGACAACCGCGACGACCAATAGAATGAGGCGATGGTAGCGAACCAGCCAGCCTGCCATACGTCTATGCTAGGGAACCCGGTACCCCTGGCAACCCAGGCTGGCAGCGATCGAGAGTCAAGCTGTTGGGCGGGCGCTGAGCGGTCGCGCTAGTCGATACTTCTAAAGGCCTTGGCCAGCCGGTCGCAAAGCCTGAGGTCGCCTGCTCCAAGGGCGCGGTTGGTCTGCAGTTCGAGAATGTACGCCTCGCTGTCGCCCCCCGCACCCATAGCCACTCCGGCATGCAGACACACACCGTAGCTCGGGAGAACCGTGCGAAAACCGGGCAGTGGTCCCAGCCGCATCTCAACAGGAGGGGACCGAAGCACCAGCAGCGGAGACCTGAGCCTTTCCCGCAGGAAAGCAAGACATACGTCCTCGGGGGTCGCGCGGTTGGGGTTCGGAATCCGGCTTATCGTCAACTGTCGGCCGGTCCCGGTCGCGCTGGGTTCTACGAAGTCGACGGAGCTTCCGGCAGCACTCTGGTGCGGGCCGGACATCTTCCAGTTGCGCGGGGGTTCAAAGGTTACGACCCAGCCGTCTGGAGCGACTGCGGGGCCGAGGCCGCGACTCGAGGCCTGAGATGCGGCCAGGGCGCAGCACAGGAGTAACAATGCACCGGAGGTCAGGACCGCTGCGTGGGGCCTCCCGGAACGCCTGTTCTGACGGGCCTCGTACATCCAGGCCATACCTTAGCGCCGAATGGGCTTACCGGCAACGGTTGACGCTCGGTGCTGACCGCCCTAAATTCCGTCTTGGCGGACGCATCCAGCCCGACGGGCGGGCTGGTGCGATCATGCTGCGCGAACGTTAGCCGTGCCTACACACGCCGATAATAACGACCCGGGTGCCGCCGAGCAGAAACCCACCTCCACCAGTGACGACTTCAGGAGGTTCTTCTTTCGCGGCCTGGGCGCCCTGCTCCCGACTCTGCTTACGGTAGCAGTGCTTATTTGGGCCTATGAATTGATCGACAAGTATCTCGGTCAGTACATCACCAGGGGGATGGTCGTTCTGTTCGCGGCCAGCGGCCCGCCCGGGTTCGGTAACCCGGAGGAAGACGCATACGAGCACGGCACGCCTATCAACGAATGGGATGAGATCGGCCGGCGGCTCACCGAGGAGTCCAAGATTATCGCCGTAACGCAGCCCGTGATCGAGGACCTGGAGGCCGACCGGGACGAGCGAAAGAAAGCCGAGCGGGCTCGCAATATCGCTTTGTGGACGGTCACCTTCGCCCGCTACAAATTGCACCTGATCGGTTTTTTGATCGCCATTATTGTTATATACTTCGTGGGATTGTTCCTGGCGAGCCTAATGGGTAGGACCACATGGCGCCTCGCCGAGGGCTTGCTGTTTCGGATACCGCTCATTCGGGCGATTTACCCGAACATCAAGCAGGTGACGGACTTCCTGCTGCGCGAACGCACCCTCCAGTTCTCAGGTGTTGTGGCCGTTCAGTATCCGCGGAAAGGTATCTGGTCGCTTGGCTTAGTCACCGGGCAGCCGATGCGAACGCTGCAGGATTCGGCCGACAGCGACTTGATGACGGTGTTCATTCCCAGCTCACCGACGCCGGTGACCGGGTATACCATCACCGTCGCACGCCGGGATGTGATCGAACTGGGGCTGTCGCTTGACGAGGCGTTACGCTATACCATCAGCGCCGGCGTGATCAAACCTAACCGTGAGATGCTCGCTGGGGAGGAGCAGGAGACAGCGCTACTTGAGTAGCCGTGGCGGTCAGAGCGAAACTTCTTCCGAGGAGGTTGTCCTGTGCAGATATCAGTGACCGGGCGTCATGTGAATGTGACGGAGGAGGTCAAGGAATACGCCGAGCAGAAGGCTGGCAAGCTGGTGAGGTTCTACGATCGGATCCAGGCGATCGAGGTAGTGCTCGACGTGGAAGGAGACGACTTCACCATCGACATGATTGCGACGGCTGAAGGCCGGAATAACTTCATCGCTCACGAGGCGGGGCCGGACACGTTTGCCCTGATCGACCTGATTACTGACAAGCTGGGCCGACAGCTCAAACGCCACAAGGAGCGCTTCCGGAATCGAAAACACTTGGTCAAGGATACGGACAAGTTCGAGGAAACCGAGGAGCGTTAGGTCCTGACGCCCGTGGGAAGCCCAACCGATGAAACTGATAGATTTCGTCAACACCGAAGCGATCATCCCGGAGTTGGAGTCCACAGACCGCAACGGGGTGATCCGTGAGTTGATCCAATCGATGGCTGACCACGGCGCCATCGACCCCGACCGGGCCGACGGTATCGCCCAGGCGGTGATCCTGCGGGAGAACCAGGGCAGCACCGGGTTCGGCAAAGGCGTGGCGGTCCCGCACGTCAAACACGACGCCGTTAGCGGCACCGTGGCCACAGTGGGAAGATCCAGTCACGGCGTTGACTTCGCGGCGCTTGATCGGGCTCCGGTGTACACGGTGGTTCTTCTGGTGAGCCCGAAGAACGATCCGGACGCACACCTGGCCGCTATGGAAAAGATCTTTCGTCACCTGCGAGAGGACAATTTCCGCAGGTTCCTCAGGCAGGCGGACACACGCCAGAAGATCGCCGAGTTGATCGGCGAAGCGGACGAATCCTCCGGGGGGTGACGTGATCTTCGTAAGTCAACTCCAGTGGTGGCCAGTGAGGTTGCAGTGGCTGACGCCCCTAACGTCATTGAACGAGCTTTCGAGATCGTCAACACGCAGGGGTTGCATGCCCGGCCAGTCATGAGGTTCGTGGATTTGGCCTCTGGATTCCAGTCTACTGTGACAGTTTCAAAAGGTGGGGAAAAGGTAGACGGAAAGAGCCCAATGGAAATGATGCTGCTCGAGGCCCCTAAAGGCACCACCTTGTTTGTCTGCGCTACCGGCGGCGACGCCGAGGAAACAGTGGCGGCTTTGGGCCAACTGATCGCCGACGGATTCGGCGAGGGATAATCGCCGAGCAGCCAAAATAATCTGGAGAGCGCTTGGCCGGCGTTGTCCGAATTCCCCGGAACGTGGGTGAGGCCCAGATGGAGATCCTGACCGGGACTGCGGTGTCTCCTGGGGTAGCGGTTGCCGAAGCCGTGGTTCTCGAGGCCGAGGACTACCGGATTCCCCACCGGACCGTACCCCAGGAGGAGGTAGCCGGTCAGCTTGCGCTGTTCGAGTCTGCCGTCACCTCGGCCACAGCCGAACTCCAACGCCAGTACGACGATCTGGCCTCGCACTCCGGCAAGGACGCGGCCGACGTGTTCCGCTGGCACATCGGCGTAATCAACGACCGGAGGTTGAAGTCCGAGATCGAGTCGCTGGTCCAGGAGAAGCGCCATTCCGCGGCTTACGCCACCAGCACGGTGATGCGCAAGCAGCAGGTCCGCTTCCAGAAGATGACCGACCCGCTCCTGGCGGAGCGGATCCGCGATGTACAGGACATCGAACGGCGGCTCTTGCGTCACATTCTCGGCGAATCGGCCGAGGACCTCGCCCATCTGACCAAGCCCGTGATCCTCATCGCCCATGATCTGACGCCCTCGCAGACTGCCCACCTGGATAGAACCAAGGTTGTCGGCCTGGCTTTGGACATGGGGGGGCCGACTTCGCACACGGCGATTCTGTTACGGGCGTTGGGGCAGCCGGCCGTTATCGGGGTGAGCGACATCTCCACCCGGGTCAGCGGCGGCGACCTGGTGATTATCGACGGCACCAACGAACTGGTCATCATCTCGCCGGATGAGGCCACGCTCGCCGAGTACCGCACCCAGGAACAGAGCTTCGTTCGCCTGACCGACGAGCTGGGCCACCTTCGCGACCTGGAAGCGATTACCGCCGACGGTACGCGGATAATGCTCATGGGCAACATCGAGTTCCCGCACGAGGCAGCCGATTGCGTCGAGAAGGGGGCCGACGGGGTGGGCCTCTACCGGACAGAGTTTCTCTTTCTGGCCAACAAGGGCGAACCGACCGAGGAAGAGCAATACGACGCTTACTGCTCTGCGATTCGAGGCACGCAGGGGCATCCCATCACGATCAGGACTTTCGACCTGGGAGCGGACAAATACACGCAGGACAAGAGCTACGAGCGTGAGCCCAACCCGATGCTGGGTCTGCGTTCCATCCGCTACAGCCTGCGCCACCTGGACATGTTCAAGGTCCAGCTCCGGGCAATTCTGAGGTGCTCGGTGCACGGCAGCGTCCGGATCATGTTCCCGCTGATTGTCTCGCTAATGGAACTGCGGCAGGCCAAGATGACGCTCCACGATGCCATGGAGGACCTCGAGGAGGCCGGCCTGCCTTTCGAGCGAAACATGGCCGTGGGAATGATGGTCGAGACTCCCGCGGCGGCCATGCAGTGCGAGCAGTTCGCCAGGGAGGTGGACTTCGTCAGCATCGGGACCAACGACCTGGTGCAGTACATGCTCGCGGTGGACCGTGGCAACGAGCGTGTCTCGAGGTACTACAACACGTCGCACCCCTCCGTCCTGCAGTGCTTGCGGAGTGTCTTTCGCACTTGTATCAAGACCGGGGTTGACGGTAGTCTATGCGGCGAAATGGCTGGGCAGCCGCTCTATACGCTGCTGCTGCTGGGGCTGGGTTTGCGAACATTCTCCATGGCCCCTAATAACGTCCCGGAGATCAAGAAGCTGGTCCGCCTGACCACGATCCCCCACGCGGAGCGCGTGGCCCGGCGAGCGCTCACCTTCGAGACCGAACGGCAGGTGATCAACTACCTGCGAGATGAAACCAGAAAACTGCTGCCCCACGATCCCATCTGATCGGGACCTGGGCAGTGCGACATATGCATGAGAGGGCCGGGGGTGGCCCCGGTCCGGCAGGCGACAAAACGGCGAAACGGCTCTAGCGAACCTGGGAGTGACACAAGCGGAGGATCGATACCGTCTGGCGATCGACTTCGCGGTGGAAGGCGACATCCGTTTTCTGTCTCATCGCGACATGTTGCGGTTGTTTGCCAGGGCCGCGATACGGGCCCAGTTGCCCCTGCGATACTCGGAGGGATTCAACCCTCAGCCGCGACTATCGATTCCTCTGCCCCGGTCGGTCGGCGTAGCCTCTGATGCCGAACGACTGGTGGTCGAGTTCAGCGAGCCACTGGACGAGGACGCAGCTCTCCGCCGTTTGCAGAGCCAGGTCCCCCAGGGGATCACGTTGCGGCGAGCGAGCCGGCTCAGACCGGGTGAACGCTGTGTTCCTGTGGCGGTCACCTATCGCGTCGAATTAGCCCCTCCGGATCGATCGGCGGCAGAGCAACGCGTCGCCAGCCTGTTGGACCCCTCCCCCGTCCTGGTGAAGCGAGAGCGCAAGAAGACCGGACGCGTCATCGAAGTGGATCTTCGCCCGTTTCTCGACACGGTCACCGTCATGGAGGACGGGGTGGAAATGAGACTTCACCTCATCGAAGGCACAACCGCCCGGCCCGCCGAAGTCATGGCGGAGTTGGGCTTGCAGGCGAATCAGATCGGGCACCTGGTTCGCCGACGAGAGGTCCAATGGCAATAGAGACGAGCAAAGACACGGATCAGGCGACGCCGCGGAAGAAGCGCGCCACTGGCCGCAGCAAGCGCAAGAAGAAGATGTCAGCCCAGGGGGCGGCGCGGCCGGCCGATGAGGATAGCGGTGCCGCTCGAGATTCCACGGCGGCCCCGAGCGAATCTGCCGAGCCGCAGGCCGAGGCCCCAGCCAAGTCCTCGACCGGCGCGCCCGAGAAGAAGGCCAAGGCCAGCAGGCGCAAGCGCACCAAGAAGGCAACCAAGACGGCGGGCACGACCGCGGCGACCTCCAAGGACTCACCTACCGGCAAGAAGGTCAGGCGCGCCAAGCGGTCCAAGAAGACCACTGACAAGGAGAAGGAGGCCCGGCCTTCGCCGGACGAGGAAGAAGCTGCCGCCAAGCCCGCGGCACTGCTGGCCGTGAAGGAACCGGTGCAGCCGGTCGCCAGCGCCGGCGCGGCGCCGGAAGAATCGGGCGCCGACCTCAAGAAACGCGATACCAAACGGCGTCGCAAAAAAGTCTCCTCATCGGCCCGGACGGAGCAGGAGCGCCGACGGCAACCGGAGGGGCCGCCCGCCAGGAAGCCGGCTGCGGCACCCGTGCCGGCGCCGCGTGCTCGGCAAGCCGGCGAGGCTACTGCGTTCGGGGCAGGCATCTTCGATCTCGAACCAGAGCCTGAAACTACGTCCGCACCGCCAGCAGTACAGGAGAAGCCTGCTTCGACAGAAGCGCCTCGGCGTCAGGCGGCCAAGTCGGCAACCAAGACCAAGGCGACTCGATCCAAGCAGCCGGCGAAACAATCCAAAGTTGCCGAGCTGGGGTCGCCCAAGAGCAAGGGCTCCGGCGCCGACAGCGGTCCTGAGATGATCATTAACGCAGCCTCAGGCGATGAGTGTCGGATCGCGGTGATCGAGCGTGGCCGGCTCGAGGAACTATACATCGAGCGGCAGAGCGCCGAATCCCACGTGGGCAGCATCTACAAGGGTCGTGTCACCAATGTTGAGCCGAGCATCCAGGCGGTTTTCGTGGACTTCGGACAGGCCAAGAACGGTTTCTTGCACATCTCGGACGTACATCCGCAGTACTTCCCCAACGGCGAAGGTGTATCCGAAGATGTAGGGCGGAAGATTCCCCGCCGGGATCGCCCCCCGATTCAGAAATGCTTCCGGAGAGGCCGCGATGTCGTCGTGCAGGTGACCAAGGAAGGTGTGGGCACCAAGGGCCCGACCTTGACCACCTACCTGTCAATTCCTGGCCGGTTCCTGGTGATGATGCCGGGAATGAGCCGGCTGGGTGTTTCGCGCAAGATCGAAGATGAGGCCGAACGCCGTAGCATGCGCGGAGTGCTGAATGAACTCCCCCTGCCGGAGGGCATGGGCTTCATACTGCGGACAGCGGGACTGGGCAGGACCAAGCGAGAGCTCCAGCGCGACCTGAACTACCTGAGCCGTTTGTGGAAAACCATCGCCGAGCGCATTCGCAAGCTTCGATCACCGGCCGAAGTGTACCAGGAGTCCGACCTGGTCATACGCACCATCCGTGACGTGTTGACCTCGGACTTCAAGCGGATTGTGGTTGACAATGAGACCACGGCGGAGAAGGCCCAGGAGTTTCTCAAGATCGCTCTGCCGCGGACTCAGAACATGGTCGAGCTGTACCGCGACCCGCAGCCTGTTTTCCACAAGTTCGGGATCGAAGACGAGATCGACAAGATCAACTCCCGGTACGTACCGCTGCCGCTGGGTGGTTCGATTGTGATCGAACCCACCGAGGCCATGGTGGCCATCGACGTCAACAGCGGGAAATTCCGCGACATCGACGACGCCGAGAAGAGCGCCTACCAGATCAACATGCAGGCGGCAGAGGAGATCGCCCGCCAGTTACGACTGCGCGATCTTGGCGGCCTGATCGTCTGCGACTTCATTGACCTCCGAGTCGAACGGTACAAACGTGACGTCGAGCGCTGCCTGCGCAATGAGCTCAAGAAACACAAGGAGCGAGCCCGCATCCTGCGAATGAGCCAGTTCGGCCTCATCGAGATGACCCGGCAGCGACAGCGCTCTTCCATCAAGCGTAGTATCTACACGGAGTGTGCCCACTGCCGGGGGGCCGGCATGGTCAAGAGCAGCGAGTCCATGTGCCTCGAGGTCATGCGGGTGTTGCAGTTAGCCGTCCACCAGAAAGGCGTGCGGCTGGTCAAGGTCGCCGTGTCCCGTGAAGTGGCCAACATGGTGCAGAACCAGAAGCGGGCCCAACTGCACCAGTTGGAGCAGGAGACGAACACCATTATCCGTATACGCGGCGAGGGACTCTACGCAACCGACCAGATCCATTGCGAGTGTGAAGACGAGCGCGGCAGACCGATCAAGTCGCCGACGTGATCCCGACGGAATCCAGCCCTCAGGCGCACGATCAGATGGCAGGAATGCAGCAAAGCCCGGTCAAAGAGTCTCCTGGTCTCCGGATGGCAGCGGCGGCTACGGCCTTGCTGCTGCCGGCACTAATGGGCACGTCTTGCGAACAGCGAGTCGCTATCGACGACTACCCGCCCAACTCGCTGCGAGTGCGATTCGTAGCCGCCGACCGGTATACCGACTGCCTGATAGCTTCCGCGGTCATGTGCGCCAACTACGTGCTGGACTCGCCGAGGTTCAGCCAGGCTGAAGTTCGCGACGAAATGGCCTCAGCCGGCCTGGATGGCGCCCGGATCGGAGATCTTAAAGCTTGGCTGGAGTCGCAGGGTGTTAGCGTTGTCCCCCTGAAGGGGAACCTGTCCGGCGATCAGCCGACCGGCCTCGGCTGGTGGTTACTCGTACGCGGCTATCCGGTCATCTGTGTGGTGAACAAATTCGCCGGGAATGCCGAATATAATCATGCGGTCCTGGTTATCGGCATCGAGATGGACGATGCCACCGGCGAACCTCGGTCCTGGTACATATTGGATCCAGCCTCTCCCCGGCGTATTGAGCACTGGGATCGTCTGATGTTCGAGCATTACTGGGGCTCCGGCATGAACGTTATGCTTCCGCTCTTCGAAGCACCGCCCGAAGCCGCCGCCCCGACAACAGCGGGAGTATCCCTATGAAAGCCACGTCAGTAGGCCTCGCAGCGGTTCTCTGCTTGACGGCCACAACCGCAACCTTTGGAACAGATGCGGCTGACAAGCCCGCGGTTGCACCGCCGCCGCGCCCGCTGCCCATAACGGCCACCCAGGCCGAGGCACTCGAGCAACTGTCCGCCACCCCGGAGTATGCTGTGGCGGCGGACACGCGCGCCTCCTACAGCCCGGAAGCCTCACGCAAGATGACTGACCTCAGTGCCGCCGCTGTTCAGCTAGGGATACCCGGTACGATCCTGGCTCTGCTGATTGCTGCCGCACCGCTGTGACTTCACGCAGCCAGGCGCGCCGGCCACTCAGTCGAGCCATTCCTTCTGGTGCTTGAGTTTGTGGGGGACGTACTCCTCGGTGACGAAGCTCAACGACTTGGAGCACATGGCCTCGACCTCCATCTTGAAACCGTTGGCCAGCAGTTTCTTGATCTCCCTCTTCCATAGTCGCTTGCCCTGGAACCAGGGGTAGCCCAGGATCTGCTTGGAGCGCTTAACATCGTTGGCGTCCAGGTCGATCTTGACGTCATCGGTCAGGCCGAATCTCTCGTAATCGAAGGCCGATACGCCGATGTACCGGGCGTCCGGTATGGCCATGCGGGACGACTCGAAGGCCAGGTTGATCGAGCCCTGCCGAATCACCGAGTAGATGTAATACCCCCAGGGATCGTTATCGAGCAGCACGTAGACCGGCAGTCTCAACTCGTTGTGCAGGCGGTGCAGCAGGCGGCGCACGCCGCGGGGGGGCTGGCCGCCGCCATGGGTGAGGATGCACTTGTGCTGCTCCCAAAAGCGGTCCTCGACGAAGCGCCGCCAGACGGTGTCCTTTTCGACGTGCAGGACGAACTTGGCCTTGCACTTATTGAACTGGATGACTTCCGGTTCGACGATTCCCGGGATGGCGTAGCCTCCGCTGCCCAGCCGGGTGGCGTCGATGGTGTCTCCGCTATCGACGAAGGTGAGTTCGCCCATTAGTGCACCTCGGCCGGCGGCGAATATGTGAAGTTCCTCGCGCAGAGCCTCGACGGCCACTTCCAGGTCCTCGAGCACGGGGTCGGAGTCGCTCTGGTCGTCGAAGGTCTTCTCATTCGTGCCCTTGATAGTGTGCTTGGCCAGGTAGTAAATCTGCCGGATGCTGGCAGTCTTGTCCTGATCAACCAGGTCCTTGCACTTCGAGGCCACGAGCAAAGTCTGCATGAACCGCTTGGCCTGCCCGTAATTGAAGAAGTTGCGACACTGGGTCTTGTCGCCCATCTCGATGTAACGGGTCTTCTCGTTGAAGCTCACGTTACTGAGGGCCCGGATGGGAATATCCACGTGGGGGTCGCGCTTGGCGAAGGCCTCCTCCGCCACGCTGCGGGCCAGTCGTTCGATTTTGGCGCCGGTGTCGATCTTACGCTTGCCGGACGGTTTCCGGCGCTTGGCGGTCTTCTTGGGCGCTGCCTTCTTGGCCATAACACGGTCCTTGAATGGAAATCATTGCCGGGATGCTCTTGCCGGGGAGTTCAGCAGTCTACAGCTTGTCGAAGCTCAACTGGTGCTGATCCGTGCCCGTCTTGCGGCGGGCCTGTGACGCCCGGCGCCCATTGGTCGGCGTGGGCGGGGCAGAACTCAGCCCATTCTCGGGCCCGACGAGAGCATCACCCGGCGAGACGGATCGCAGCCGCTGGCGAATCTGTTTGACGTAGTCTGCCGAGAGCTCGAAGCCGAGGTAGTGACGGTTCAGCTTCTTGGCAACCGCCAGCGTTGTCCCGCTTCCCCCGAACGGGTCGAGGACTGTCTGGCCCTCATCGGAGCAAGCCCGGATGACCCTGCCCAGCAGTTGCTCGGGCATTTGGCAGCCGTGCCATCCCTGGCGCTCCTTGAAGGTCCCGCATACGCGGGAGAAGAACCAGGTGTCCTCTTCGGCCCCGAACCCGTCGGGTACGTCCTGTGGCCGCAGAATCCAGGTATCGTCCGGGACGCGGCCCTTGGACACCGCCCGCTTGTCGCCGTAGACCAACTGCCTGGCCGACGGCACGCGAATTGCGTCGGCATTGAAGGTGAAGTCCCGGGCGTCCTTTACAAAGTGGAACAGGTGGGCGTGACTGCGCGTAAACTTGTACTTGCAGTGAACCCCGAAGGTGTAGTACCAGACTACCCAGCTCCGACAGACTAGGCGGCAGTCGTTCTGCAGGATCAGCTTCATCTCGGCAGCGTATTCGTCGCCGATCGCCACCCAGAAGCTCCCCGTGGGCGTCAGTGCCTCGCTGACCGCGGCAGTCCACTGCCGGGTCCAGTCCAGGTAGGCATCGTAGCCCTTGCGGTCGTCGTAGACGTCGTAGTCGTACCCGATGTTGAACGGTGGATCGGCGAAGGCCAGTTCGATCGAGCCGGGCTCGATACGCTTGAGGCCCTTGAGACAGTCTTCCTGATAGATTCGATCGATCTGTAGTGACACGGGGCGCCCTCCGGTGGCTTCGTGCTTAACAGAATGTTAGTGGCTGTTCCTCGATCTTCAAGCAGGTTGCTCCGCTACGCCAACTGTGCCTGCTTCCGGAGCGGAGCGCCGTTACAGTATCTACGCGCGCTTGCGCCTGGTACTCTTCTTCCTGGCGCCGCGTCTCGCCCTGGCGCGTTTGCTGGGCGCCTCTGCCTGTGAGTTTTCGGTAGGGAACAGCGTCCCTGCGGGCGCTGCGCCGCTGCTCCGGTCCACAACGACCGTGTTCTCCAGCTCCCGCCCTACCTTGTTCTTGATGATCTCACCGTGTTCGTCGAACTCCATGTCGGCCTTGTCGGTGTGAGTCTCTGCCAACCGGATCAGAGCCCGGCGCAGGTCCTCCTTGTTGACGGTGGTTATGGCCCTGACGGAATCGACCACTTCTCCGATGTACCGAGTGAACACGTCTCTTCGCTTGGCGAAAGCGGTGCGGGTCTTCTTCCTGCGCAATAGGGTCGCGAGTCGCCGGCTGCACTCGGCGATGGCCAGCCGGATCTCCTTGCGGATTTCGTCATAGTCCGCGATGGCCTCCTTGGACTCCGAGGTGAATGGCACCCACACGCTGGCCATATGCACCAGGATCACCATGGGAGCCGTTGGCAGGGCCCCGCGGGCCTGGGACACGCCATAGTTGTTCCACTTGGTTTCCAGGACGGCCTTGAACATGCTGCAGCCGCTCTGCTGATACAGAAGCGGAACCCGGTTGGCGAAGCGGATAACTCGCGCGGGGGCCGGGCCACCCCTGTTGTTCTTGCCGTTCTTCCCGTTTTTGCCGTTGCCGTTAGCCTGCTCCTCGCGATGGTCGGGGCCCAGCTCACCACCGTAGGCCAATCCCACCTCGATCTGAAACGGGTTCCCGCGGTACACCGCCGGTCGCCGGGTGCTGGCCGTGTAGAACTCGGCCTTTACCTCCTTGAGCAACCCGCTGAGAATGCCTTCCGCACCGACGGGCACCAGGCAATTGGTGCTGGGTGCCTTCAGGCGGGCCTCCTGCAAGGCCTTGTACAGCCGCTCGGTCGCATGCGAGTCGATGGCACTGATCCAGGTCAACGGCGTGACGCCGGCCTTGGTGCAAATCTGCTTGGACAGCACGGCGCTTACCCGCGAGAAGTCTTTCTGAAGGAAGGCGCCGATCTTCTTGGCGGAGGTTTCCTTCATCATCTTCATCAACGTGCCCAGCTCAATCCCGTGTGGATGCGGCTTTATCTCGCGCGGCTGCTCTGGAAGACTCTCGACCGTCCGGGGGTGGTCCACTGGTTCGCCGGCCGGCGGGGTGTACTCAATACGGGCGTGCGGGTTCACAATTGCGGTTTGATCGATGTACTCGTCGACACTCTGGCGTCCCTTGGCGTAGGAAGCCAGCAGGTTGATTTCCACCTTGGTGCCGTGCGGCCAGTCCACCTCCACCTCGTCGTCGTGGACAACCTCCGGCCGGTTCTTCTTGGTGTCGATGGCGATCTTATAGTGGTGGGCCGGCTTGTTCGGCCCGGTACGGCTGATGACGCTTATCGGCGTGCCGGTGGTGATCAGCCCGTACATGCCAGCGGCGCTGATGCCGATGCCCTGCTGGCCGCGAGACATCTTCAAGCGATGAAACTTGGAGCCGTACAACAGCTTGCCGAAAATGTTGGGAATCTGTGACTTCACCACGCCCGGACCGTTGTCACGAACGGTTACTTTGAACCGGTCCTCGGCCGTCTGTTGCACTTGAACCTGCAGGTCCGGGAGTATGCCAGCCTCTTCGCAGGCGTCGAGACTGTTATCCACTGCTTCCTTAACCGTGGTGAGCAGGCTCTTTCGCTTGTTGTCGAACCCCAGCAGGTGGCGGTTCTTGGCGAAGAACTCGGAGATCGAGATCTCGCGCTGCTGCTTGGCCAGTGCCTCGGCCGTGGTACGGCCGCGCTGGCGCGGCCGGGCAGCACTTGACCCACTCCCTTTAGCTCGGGATTTGCTGGGTGGCTTGGCCCTGGCGGGTGCCGCGGCGCTGGCCGCTTGGACCCCTGTCGAACCGGCGAAATCGAATTCTGCTTGGCCGCGCTTCCTTGCGATTCTGGGTGTGTTTTTCGCTGCCATCCTGGCGACGTACGCTCCTTGGGCCGCTGCTTGCTCGAGCCCCATGATACCCACACCCGTACGGAAACGCCAACGGCAAGGCTGCTCACGACAGCGCATGCGGCGTCTTGTTCGGGAGACCGGCAATTGCCACGGCGCCCCGTTGCCGGACAGTCAGCCCCGGCCATAAGTTCTTGTCCTGATTCTGGTTACATTCTCCCTCCTGCGCCTGGAGTCCGGCCGCCGGTCTTGCTCGGAGGGCAATTCTCGGCTAGGCTAACGGGTCTGTATGGCGACGATTCAGGACAACGTCTGGGGCGACATGATCGGCCACGTTCGGGTCAAGCACCCTGATCTTGCCCGCGGCTGGTTCTCGCAGCTTTGCCCGCT
>JANQGB010001402.1 GCA_028277545.1 Phycisphaerae bacterium
GGGCATATGTGACGGATTTTGGACGGCGTATTACCATACCGCCGCGGTCGGCGTTCGTCTACGACACCTTTGTGCACCCACGCTTCCGGGGGAAGGGAATAGCCACTTTCTTGATCGCCCGGACTCTTGGCTGGCTGAGCCAGCGCGACGTGCGCTTCCTGTGGTGCCACATACCAACGTGGAACCACGCCTCCATAAGCGCTTTTGCCAAGTGCGGTTTCGCGCGCGTGAAACATGTGAGGTATGCTAGGGTGCTCGGTTGTGGCTTGTACACGCGGCGCCCCGAGAAACTCATGCAGCGCGCCGAGCGAGCCTGCGCGCAGCGGCGAGGAGGTGTGTGATGACCTGGGCCGGTCTTCTTTCCATGCCCCGTTCTATTGTCCTGGTCGCGGTGTTCGCGGTCGCTGTGGGCGCGGCGATCGTCTTGGTGCTAGGGAAGGCCTTGCCGGCGGTCAAGACGCCGGTTCGCTCCGAGTCGCCAGCGCGATCCGGCCTTTCGCGCGTGGTGATTGCTCACCACCCCGGCGCCCACGACGGATCCGCCGGTCGCGACGACGTCCACCTCGACGCCGAGGCGGTTCGAATGATGGTAAACCAGGCGGTGCGGGCCTTCGTCGGCACGGGCACGGTTGCCGAGGCCTGGGAGCTGATCATCCCGGACCCGACCAAGCGAGTAGCCATCAAGATCAACTGCCAGATCTCCGGAATCTTCACCAAGGCCAAGGTGGTGATGCCAATTGCTGACAGTCTAGTGGCGCGGGGCGTCCCGCCAGAGAACATCATCATCTACGACAAGCACGACACGGGCTTCCCCTACGCCGGGTTCGTCCGTAACGTGTCGGGGCCAGGCGTCCGCGTCGGCGTGCTCTCCTACGGCGACTTCGGTGGATACAGCGCACACGCTGACCTTTACCATATCGCCAAGCTGCTGATAGGAGAGAGCGGCGAGTACGACTGCGACTACCTCATTAATGTACCGGTGTGCAAGGCCCTGGACGGCTACTCGGGCGTCACCCTGAGCATGAAAAACCACTATGGCACCTGCGATCCCCGCCATCTCGACATGCACAACCACATCTGCCTGACCAACGCCCTGAGCCCCATCCGGGACAAGACCCGCCTGATTGTCCTGGATGCCTGCTACTGCGAGTACCGGTGGCACAACGGGCGGGACCAGTCCTGGGTAGACGTGCTCAACAGAATCGTAGTCAGCGACGACCCCGTAGCGGTGGACTACCATGGCTGGCAAATGATAGAGCAGCTCCGGGCTGAGCACGATCTGGCGCCCGTGGACCCCTATCCCTACTTCATTGACTACGCCGCCGACGTGTACGACTTGGGCACCAACGACCCGGCTGAGATGGACATCGTCGAACTGGAATTGCCGTTCCCCGGCGACTTTGACCTGGACGGTGATGTGGATATGGATGACCATGCATTCTGGCAGCAGTGCGCAGCGGGGCCGAATGACCCTCCTCCAAGTGATCCGCCGGGCTGTGAAGCGTGCGATGCTGACGAAGACGGAGACGTTGATCTGCGCGACTTCGCGTCATTCCAACAAGATTTTACCGGCAGCCGCTAGGCCAGTGCCCTGACGACGTCGCACGCGGGATTGCCACCAGTCCAAGCGCGACATTAGGAACCGAGGCCCAAGCAGACAGGAAAGCGCGTGCCGGCGGAGGCAGCACACGGTTCTTTCGTGTGGTCACGCGGCAGGGCGGTTGAGCACCACCGGACTTGGTCCCAAACGCCATACCGAGAGACGAGAGTCACGGCGCATGACAGGCGAGGATAAGGTGCTTCGTTTTGGCATCATGTGCGACGGGACAGAACTGCACGCATGGCAGGCGCGTTGCGTCGACGAGCTCCTCGCCACCGCGGGGGTCGAGCCCGCCCTTCTTATCATCAACAGGCGACCGGACACGTCGCCCTCCGCCGGTCTTCTTAGGAAAGCGACAAACTTCCTTCGCGGCCGATCCTCACTCTGGAGCGCGGTTTGGAAATACTGGCTGAGCCGGCGATCCTTGGCCCTGGCGCCGGTCGACATGTCCGGCGCGCTGTCGGCCGTGCCAAAAATACACTGCCAAGCATCCCGGATGGACAAGCTCGCGGGGCACTTTGGTGATGGAGATGTGGAGTCGATTCGCGAGTATCGTCTCGATTTCATACTCCGTTTCTCGCCTGGGATCGTACGCGGGAACATTCTGACAGCAGCCCGGTATGGAATCTGGTCGTACCACCACGGTGACCTGGACAAATACCGCGGCGGCCCGCCGTGCTTCTGGGAGCTGTATCGAGGCGAAGACGTGATAGGCGTCACCTTGCAACGACTTACCGAGCGGCTTGATGGTGGCATTGTACTTCACAAGGGCCACATCGCCGCTATAAAGGAGTCACTGGTCCGCAGCTTCGATGCCCTCTTCCTCGAATCTTCTTACTTTCCTGCGCGCGTGTGCCGGGAGATCCGCGAGGGCGTGGCCACCTGCCTGGATAGTTCGCCGTCAGAAACGGTAGTCCCCGTCACTCGCACCCCGGGCGCTTTTCAGGTGGCTCGGTGGGCGGCCAGAACTCTGCGGCACAGGGTTCTTGACAAGTGGGATTGGCTGTTCAGGCACGATCAATGGAATGTCGGTGTAGTAGAACAACCGATACATACGCTCCTGGCGAACGGCGAGGATCCCAGCATCCGGTGGTTGGCCTCTTGTCCGCGAGGCCGTTCTATCGCGGATCCCTTCGGCATTGATCGAGACGGGAGCGTGGCGATGCTCGTGGAGGATTATGATCAACGCCTGAAAAAGGGACGCATTGCCGCGTTCACAGTAGAGAGTGGCAAGGCGGCGCTGCCGGCGAAGGCGGTGTTGGAGGTCGCCGGCCATATCTCGTACCCCTATCTATTCAAGCACGGGGGAGAGGTCTATTGCACTCCGGAAACGGCAGATGCTCGGACCGTGACCCTCTTCAGAGCGACGGACTTTCCGAGCAAGTGGGAACGCGTAGGCACGCTAGTGGAGGGAGCGCCTATTCTTGACCCGACGGTTTTCGAGTACGGCGGCCGGTGGTGGCTGTTCGGTGCGCGCACGGGCATCGGAGAGTCGCTGAAGCTGTATGCCTGGTACGCGACAAGCCCAACGGGGCACTGGGCTCCACACGCGTGTAATCCACTGAAGATGGACGTTCGATCAAGCCGCCCGGCAGGCACCCCCTTCACTCATCGCGGCGAACTGCACCGACCGTCTCAAGACTGCTCCCAGACGTACGGGGGCGGCTTAAGTGTAAATCGCATCGTCCAGCTAACTCCGGCGGAGTTTGAAGAGGAGGTGGTGGCAGTTCTCAAGCCAAGAGAAAACAGCCCCTATTCTGCCGGTTTCCACACAATCTCTGCCGTGGGGAACATCACGCTGGTGGATGGGAAACGACGGCTCCTCGTTCCAGCCGCCCTCTGGCACGCCGTGAGATCGTCCCTTGGAAAAATCATGCGACAACGCCAACGTGTGAGAGCGTGAACCCTGGGGCGGCGGTGCGGCTGATTACGCGGCTGAGTGGGGCAGCGGATGACTGACGGTGCCGGCAAGTCCCCCACATTGGCGCAACCCCTTCCGCCAGCCGGCATCAGTAGACTGCAGCCAAGACTTCCGATGCCCGACAGCCTCTTGTGCTACATATGCGGATCTACGCACTCTATATCGTAGTCTTCATTCTGGCCGTCTACGCCTGGCGAGACTGGTACATCTCGCTGTGCGGGCTCATCGTCATGACAGCGTTTATGGGCCACCCGGATATGCCGCGATCCATCATGGGTATCCAAGGCCTGAACACGTGGAACGTGCTTCTGGTGGCAGTGGCGGTTCCCTGGGCCGTGAAGCGGCGGCAGGAGGGGCGGCGGTGGGATCTGCCGCCGTGGGGAACTGGACTACTGGTGTGCTATGTTGTCGTGGTCGTACTCGCTTGCTTTAGAGCTGCGATGGATGTTGACTCCTTTCCGAAGGCAGGTACTGAGGGATCCTCGCCAATAGGTATCACCAAGCTCATCAGTGACCATCTCATCAACTCTCTCAAGTATCTTGTGCCCGGTATCATGCTGTATGACGGCTGCCGGACGCGCAGCAGACTTACGATAGGCTTGGTGTCTACTCTGATGATGGCACTGGTGTTTTCTACTGTTGTAGTAAGAGCGGTTCCAGTAAGCGGCCTGAAGGCGACCGGGAAGGCCGAGATGAAACAGCGGCGGCAAATTGGCAAGCGTGTTGGCTTTCATGCCAACAGCGTTGCCATGATCTCGACGGCCGGATTCTGGGGTGTAATGGCCGCATCGGCACTAAGAAAACGCCGCTGGCACCTGATCGTTGCGGTTGGCGCCGCCTTGATTACCGGCCTGGCAGTAGCCATGTGTCGATCTCGCGCCGGGTATCTCTCGTTCGTCGTACTAGGGCTGCTCTACGCCGCCTTCATGTGGCGCTCACTTCTTGTGATGATGCCGCTTGGCATCGCAATACTCTGCGTCGCGTTCCCCGGACTTCCCCAAAGAGCACTACAGGGTATCGGTGAGGTCGGCGTGGCTGGGGGCGTTGAGCACAACCTGCACGAAGTCACGGCTAGCAGATGGACGGTGATCTGGCCCCCGGCAATAGAACAGGTCTCCGAAGCGCCCCTCTTCGGTCATGGTCGGCTGAGTCTCCTCCGACGTCCGTCTTTCGACGCCGTGACGTCGGAGATGGGCCATTGTCCCATGCACCCACACAACGCCTATCTCGAGATGCTCATGGATAGTGGTCTGGTAGGCCTGTCGATTGTTCTGGCGATGTACGGCTCCATCGCCGTGGCTTCGGTCAGCCTCTTGCGGGATCGTCGCGACAGCGTATCTCGTGCAGCCGGAGGGGCCGCGCTGGCGGCCGTGGTCGCCTTGCTCACCATGAGCGTTACCGGACAATCGCTGTTCCCCAAGGAGAACTCCCAGATGGCTTGGTGCCTCTATGCCGTGGCTATGCGGGTGTGGGTAGAGAAGCGTAGAATTACTGGCGCAGGGGCAGCATGGAGACCGGTTGTAGGGAGAAGACGGTGAAGCCGGACGGCATCGTGACCCAACGGGCAAGCGCGTATGACGAAGTGTACTCAAGGTGGAGTACGAAACGCGTAACGGTTGAGTCGTTCGAAAGGTGGGCGCGATTCTTCTTGGAGCCTGGGGCGGGAAGAGACGCACATATCAACGGAGACGAGATCGGTTGCGCGATGCGCTTGCTCGACGTGGATCATATCCGGGGAAAGCGGGTATTGGACTACTGCTGCGGCGTTGGCCGCAGCAGCATCTATCTGGCTTTGCGAGGCGCGAGGGTTAGTGCGTTCGACGCATCCGAGAGAGCCATTGCAATAGCCCGCGAGAGCGCTGTGCTCAGTGACGTCGCCGAGCAGTTGCAGCTTGACTTAGCGGATGCTCAACGTCTACCATATCCGTCAA
This sequence comes from Phycisphaerae bacterium, assembly GCA_028277545.1. Lineage (GTDB taxonomy): Bacteria > Planctomycetota > Phycisphaerae > UBA1845 > UBA1845 > JANQGB01. The sequence goes on from JANQGB010001402.1 coordinate 5,453, forward strand.
ACGAATTCGATCTGGTTTACTGTCAGTCCGCCCTGCACATCGTTGCCGACTATCCGAGTTGTGCGACTGAACTGGCCAGAGTTCTCAAGCCAGGAGGACGCGCTGTATTCTGCGAGGAGGCATTGGGGCACAATCTCGTTTTCGAAATTCCGCGCCGTATGCGCAGGGCCAAATACAAGAATTGTGGCGGCCGCCCATTGACCTATCATGACATTCGCCAGTTTGGCGACGCATTTGACCGTGTTAGTATATTTCACTTTAATCTTCTCTTGCAGATCAAGACCCTGATGGGCCACCATGCGACGCGCGATTGGGGTAGAGCCGCTCTCCGGCGACTACAGAGGCTTGACCGAAGGGTACTGGAGTGTTGTCCGTGGGCAAGGCGGATGTGTGGCAAGGTCGTTATCATGTACGAGAATCCGCGCAACTCCGGGACCGGGGCGCCGTCTGGCCCCGCGCCGATCGCGATGTTGTCCGGGCATGGCCCGCCAACCAACGGAGCGCCTCCTAATCACTCTCGGCCTACCTCTACTGGGGCGGGGAGAATGGCCCACATTGATAACGGATCTCAGGTAGACATCGCCTTCATAATGTCGGCGAGTCACTCGGGATCGACACTACTTGCGTTTCTGCTGGGCAGCCACCCGCAGGCGACAACTGTGGGAGACACCGAGGGAACGCCGACGCGTAAAGACCCCAACTACCTCTGCTCATGTGGCGCC
>JANQGB010001461.1 GCA_028277545.1 Phycisphaerae bacterium
GAAACGGGTGGTCCGGGTGACCAGGACTGCGACGCCGACGTGGATCTCGATGACCTGGCCGCCTGGGCAGACTGCATGACCGGCCCGGACGCCGGTACCGTCAGTTCGTCATGTGCCGCCTTTGACTTCGAGCCCGATGATGACGTGGACCTGTCAGACTTCGGGGCTTTCCAGGGTCATTTCACCGGGGCACCGCAGTAACGCCGTCGCCGCGGCACCACAACCGGGCCGTCGCCGCGGCACCACACTGCCGATGTGGCACCGGCATCTTGCCGGTGCAAGCACGGGCGAAAAGCCCGTGCCAAACATGTTCAGCAACCTGTCAAAGCAAGCAGGCTCGAGGCGCCCACGCGCTCAACGGCGGCGCATGGCCGAGCGGATAAGTTGAGTGATTCGTTCGCAAACGAAGTTGCGGAATTGCTGGCCGGTAAGATTCCGGGACCGCAGCATCGGACCGGCCGTCACCACGCCCCGAACGTTGTTAGAGAAGCGCGTTTCCTGGAAGGCGATTCCCTCGTCCGTGGCGGTGCCCTCCATGCGCATGGCGTAGATGTCGTACTCCACGTCGATGACCACGCCAACGCCGCCCGAGAGCAGGTTCTGGGCGTCCATCTCGATGAAGATTCCCGACGGCTCGTATTTGGTGCGCAGATTCTCGAAGACCTGGATTAGCTCGCCGCTCATCTGGGCCCGGAGTAGCTCGATCGGGGATGGCTTCGCTGGCTCCGGCGCAGCCTCCTCCTGCGACCGGCGCTTCTCGTGGAGGGCAATCAGCCCATCGAGCTGCTCCTCGGAGTTCTTCTCGGCACGCACCTTGGCACGGGTCTGCCTGACAAGTGCCTGGTAGGCCGTTGGTTTGTTGGGACGTGACACAACGATTTCCCGGAGCCGGTTTCCAGCCTGGCAGGTCGCCACGGGGCGCCCACCCACACTCTCCCCGATTGCTTGTCGGCAGGGCAGGGCGGAGCCTTTAAGGCGGCCTTGGCGTGACACGAATCGCGGCGCCCATTATGATCCTGCCGTACCATTCTTATCGGAGGTGAGCTATGAAGTGCTCTGTTGTGTTGGTTGTGCTGGGGCTGTGGTCAGCGGCGGTGATGGCCGGGCCGGAGGCCCTGTCGCCGGAAGAGGCGGCAGTCAAGATTAGCTGGCGGGACGCCGCCGACTACGTAGGCCAGGACTGCATCGTCTTCGGCAAGGTGATTCGTGCCAAGACCATCCCTACCTGGTGCTTCCTCAACTTCCACGACGATTATCGCTCCACGTTTACCGTAGCCATTCCCAAGGACGCCTTCGCCAACTTTCCACAGCCCCCCGAGCAGATGTACGCCAACCAGCAGATCAGCGTGCTCGGCCGGGTAAAGATGTACAAGGGCAAGCCCGAGATCGTGGTGGCCAACCCGAAGCAGATCACGGTGGGGGCAACGCTGCCGGTCGCATCCGCCGAAAGCCCGCCGGCCAGGCCGGCCAGACCGCGAGCCTTCGACGGCACCTGCAAGGTGGCCACTTTCAATGTGCTTAACCTCTTCGACGACCACGACGACCCCTACCGGGGCGACGAGGGCACCCGGACCAAGCCGCGCGAGGAGCTGTTGAGGGTGGCCGAGACCATCCGCCGCCTCGACGCCGACGTTCTGGCCTTACAGGAAATTGAAAGCCGCGGCTATCTGGAACGTTTTGTCAAAGTGGCCATTCCCGATCTGGGCTACGAGCACGTGGTGCTCCTGGAAGGCAACAACCACCGCGGCATAGACGTGGCCCTGCTGTCGCGCCTGCCGGTGGGTCCGGTAACCTCGCACCGCCATCTGCGTCTCAAGGACCCCGCAGGGCGGACCATGCGGTTCCAGCGCGACCTGCTGCGGGTGGCGATCGAGCCGCCCGGCCTCGACCCCTTCGACGTCTTCGTGGTTCACCTCAAGAGCAAGAGCGGCGGGGAAAGCCCGCAGACACTGGCCACCCGCATGGCAGAGACAACCCGTATCCGCGGGCTGTTCGACGAGATGCTGGCGGCGGACCCGCAGGCCAGGTTCCTGATCTGCGGCGACTTCAACGATCAACTGGACAGTAAGCCGGTACAAACCGTCATAGGCACCGGCCAGACAGCCCTGAGCGTCTTCGTCGACGATCTGCCGTCCGATTCAGAGGTGACCTACAACAAAGAGCCGCATCTCGCCATGATAGACTTCATCTTCACCTCGCCGGCCATGGGCCAGCAATACCGGAAGGGCTCCTATCGCATCCTGCCCGGATCCGTCTCCTCGTCCGGGTCGGATCACAACCCGGTCGTGGCCACGTTCGAGCTGAAGTGACGCCGCTTCGGCCGAGTGTGGTGTCCCCCGCGCTCGAACTGTGTCGCCAAGCCGAGGACTTCGCCAGCGGCCGGATCCGCATTCGTCTCCCGGAGCACGCCGTCACGGTCATTCAGTGGACCAGCCCAGGCACCGCGACAGCGGCAGGGCGAGACCGGATGTCGCATGTTCATTAAGGGATCAGAAGCTGCAACCTGGCGTTGCTCGCTCCAGCGGCCAGTGTTCGCGCCCGACGACTTGTTACGGTTGCGGGCCGGAGAACTGCTGCTGAAACAGCATGAAGTCGTCCAGGTCCACGTCGCCGTCACGGTCGATGTCGGCCGAATTCGGCCCGGGCGGCGTGGAGCCGAACTCGTAGGCGCCCATGTCAATCACTTCCGGGAAGCCGAGGCCTCGGTCAGGTTCGGCCGGGGCGTCCACGATCCGTCGATTGCCGTCCAGGTCCTCGGGGATGGTGACACTCAGGCCGGCGTCGATGCAGCGCGAGCCGGCCTCTAAGCGCAGATCATCGTCCACGGTACCGACTATGTCGTCAGGGCCGTCGGCGTCCACAAACTGCGGGTCCTGGGAGGTGTTCGAACTGCCGGGCCAGCCACCGCCGATGCAACTATAGACTACGGTGGTCAGGTCGCCCCCGGGGTGCTGTATCTGCGGCGCATAGGTGGCCGCATTGCCCCAAACGATACAGTTGGTCAGCCTCGCGCTACTTGACGCGTTGCTGTAAATCCCCCCACCGGCGTAGGCCGAGTTTCCGCTGAACGTGCAGTTGGTCAGCCTGGGGCTACTGTTGAAATTCATCATCCCGCCGCCGTCTATAGCAACCGAGTTCCCGCTGAACGTGCAGTTGGCCAGTGTTGGGTTGCTGTGGAAGTTCACTATCCCGCCGCCCGCCCACTCGGCCGAATTGCCATTGAATGTACAGTTGGTCAGCGACGCTCTGCTGTTCTGCCAGTTATTCATCCCGCCGCCGCTACGGACGGCCGTGTTTCCACTGAACGTGCAGTCGGTCAGCGTCGGGTAGCAGTCGTACTCATTGCACATGCCGCCGCCGTAGGAGTCGGCCGAGTTTCCACTAAACTCGCAGTCGGTCAGGGTGGGGCTGCCGCCTCCGCTGTACATTCCGCCGCCCCTACTGAAGGCCAAGTTTCCGTTGAACGAGCAGTTTGTGAGAGTGGGGCTACTCAGTTCGTTGGACATCCCGCCGCCGTAACGGGCCGAGTTCCCCACAAACACGCAGTTGGCCAGCGTAGGGCTGCTGCCCACGTTGTACATCCCGCCGCCATAAGTGAACCCCTCGTCTTCGGTTCCCGTTCCGTTGGTGACCGTGAAGCCTTCGACCACGGTGTCCGGGCCTTCCCCGCTGGCGCAGGTGATGACGCTGCCGGCCAAACCGCCGTCGAGGATGGTCACGTCGGGGCCGTCTGTGCTCCGCAGCGTGATGGCCTGGCCCATCAGGTTGATACTTCCGAGGTACGATCCCGGGTGGACGAGAATTTCGTCTCCGGGTGACGCGGCACTGATGGCGTCCTGGATCGACTGGCCGCTATAGACGTTGATCGTCGCCGCCCCAGCGCCGCTGGCCAGGATGAAGGACGCCAGACCGATCGTAAGGTGACTTGTCACTCTTCCGCCCTCCTCATCTGGATTGCGCCGCTAAGGGAACATGCGGTTAAGGAGGCATGTACCACGCGCTGCTCGAATGGCGCCTTCGCGTCCCGTCAGCGCCGCGCCAAGTGCCAAGGTCCCGATTGTAGCGGAACCGGGCGACCGATCGAAGCACGTCGCAACGTTGGTCCACTGGCGATAAGTGGGCTGGTACGCCCCAACCGTGCTCCGGCAACGACCTTCGCCATGCAAACAACAAAAAGGGCCGGGCAACGCACCCGGCCCCAGCCGCGTAGACCCAACCGCCTACGTTAAGGAGCTATCCGTATGTAGCGGCCACTGGCCGCGCCTGCGCCGGTCTACCACCTGACTCCGACGCTTATGCCCCGGCCGTGACGATGATGGTGCGATCTCCGGTGGTGAGCCACGGGCCGGCTGCGATAGACCGTCCGATGCGGGGTGGATCGAATCACGTGTGACCGGTAGTGCGGCCGGTGGCCGCTGTGGTAGATGACCCGCGAGGACCGGTGAGGCTTGCTGTAATACACCACCTGCCGCGTCGGTGCCGGCCTCACGTAAACCGTTCTGGTGCGGCAAGTTGGCGGTCTGACGTACACCGGCTTCTGCACGTACACCGGCTGCTGCACGTAAACGGGCCGCTGCACGTAGACCGTTCGGCCCCCGGTCGCGTATCCGGCCGACGCCTGGACGTACACCCCGCTGCCGCCGTAGCACTGGGCCTCAGCGGTGCTTGGACTGAGTAACACAGCCAAAGCGCCGAGCACCAGACACGTCCCCCCCACCGCTGTTGACCGCAACATCGCCATACTCCCTTTCGTTCGAGGCCGGGCAAGCCCGGCAGGTCCTGTCCGAAAACCATCTCTCGAACGCTAGACAATATACCCCACATAATAGTTAGCGGCAAGCAACTATATTTTGCGGGAAACCTTCCCGGGGGCGTGAGTGAACTCGCTAACTAGCTTTTAGGTAATAGTTTAGCGATCTCGACCTTCCAGGAGCGAATGATGCGCATGAAGACGTCACGGTCCTCGGGCTGGAGATGCTTCAGGAATGACATCGAGGTTGACCGCCTCGCGGTCCGAAACCGGTCGTGGGCAGCCTTGCCGTCCTCGGTGATGGTGACGTCCACTTTGCGGCGGTCGCGGGGATTGATGGCACACTGCACGAGCACCCGGCCGTCCTTGTCCTCGAGCGATCGGAGGACGCGGGACATCTGGGCCGGCAGGACACCTAGTTGTTTCTGGATTTCGCCCACGGTCAGGCAATCATGCCGGACGAGTAGATCGAGGACCACAAACTCGGCCTCGGTAACCTCCTCCGGGCCGGACGCCTTGGATCGCGAGCGGATGGCAGCTACCAGCCGGATCACCTCGAACACTTCGTCGGCCAGTTCTTCGAGCTGCTTCCTGGAAGCTTCAGTCTTCACGATTCAGCGGCATCCAACGGGGTCGACAGTCCCAGCACCTTCATCGCCTTCGACGCGGCAGAATATTAGCATCGGACAGGAAAATCCGCATTTCGTCAACTGTTAACGGGCACAAAGTATTGGCTGCCCCCCGGCAGTGTGGCAGAAATGCCGTCCGCGGGACCCGGGTCCGCCCGCCCGGGATGCGTCCCTGCGGAACCCACCGCCGGCCGGGGCCGGCGCGCGTGATCAGCGCCGGGCAGCCGTTACTCCGAAGCGCACTAACGCCGAACGTGGCGTGTCAACCACGGCAATAGTGCCACTATCTTGGCGTTTGAATGACACATATTCACTCCATGAGCGGGCGCGGGGCAGCCGGCTGGACCGTGCCGCCGCGGCGCGCCGCCGGCCTGGAAACCACGCACCGCGACCTGTGGCGAAGCATGGCACAGTTTTTTTGACTTGACTCCGCCCGAAAAAGTGCTACATTAAGTGTAGAGACAAAACACGAGAGGTTCGCCAGAGTAATGAACAGTAGATCGGACATC
>JANQGB010001506.1 GCA_028277545.1 Phycisphaerae bacterium
CGGCAACCATGCCGTGTGCCTCGGCAACGGCCTTCCCGATGCCAGCCCGCTGGACGCCGCCATGGCGGCCATCGAGAAAAGCGGCGAACCTCTCGAGCAGCGTCTGGTCGCCGGCCTAACCGCTGGACGCAATCGGCTCCAGAAAGGGGCCGAAGTGCGCTCGGCCAGCCTCATGGTCGGACACGGCGCTGCTCTGCCCCGCACCGATTTGCGGGTCGATCTGGTGGACGACCAATCAGCCGGCGATGCTGTCGACCGGTTGACCCGAACGGTCGACGCCTGGGTGCCGTTGATTCCGTATTACAGGGCACTGCCGGACGACCCCGATATTGGATCCTGGCGTGACTGGACCCCGGCAGTGTCCGTGCACGGCCGATAACCTGAGCCCCACAAGACCTGGAGATTGACTGATGACATATACGGTTATCGCCCGCGACCCACAGGACAATGCCCTCGGCATCTGCCTGGCGACCAGCCCGTTGGGTGTTGCCTCGCGGTGCCCGCATCTACGTCCGGGAGTGGGCGCAATCTCCTCGCAGTGCCATTCCAATCCAAAGCTCGGCATGCTCGGTCTCGACATGCTGTCGAACGGCGTGCATCCAGAACAGACACTAGAACTGCTGCGCAGCTATGATCGGCATTTCGACTACCGCCAAGTCGGCATCGTCTCCATCACCGGCGAGATCGCCGTGCATTCGGGTGCCAATGGCAAGGCCTATACCGGTCACATGACCGGCAAGGACTTCATCGTCATGGGCAACGGCCTGGTCAGCCGCAAGGTAGTAGAGGCGATGCACGAAGCTTATGGCACCAATTCCGGCGAGGCCTTCGAGGAGCGGCTGATGCTCACCATTGAGGCCGGCTTTGCCGCAGGCGGCGAGCCCATCGGCCAACGCTCCGCCGGCATGATTGTCGGTGCACCTGGGGGGCGGCCCCGCGTTGACCTGCGTGTCGACGTCACCCCGGTGCCGCCAGAGAATGGCGGCGATGCGGTTATCGAGCTGAGGCGCGTGTTCGACGCCTACAGGCCACTTATTCCCTACTACAGCTCCTTCTGGCCCGACAATCCCGAGGTGCAGTGGACAGAGTGGCTGGAACGCGAAGCCTCGTGACGTGCAGGGACGCTGTGAGCTGCCGCCGGTTTTGAGGACACTGCATCACGGTGTTTTTGGAACCGGAGAGCACACATGACGAGACGACAATTCAGCCGTGAGTTCAAACGCGAAGCGGTCCGGCTGGTGACGGTGCGTCGCGTCAGTGTTGCACAGGCTTCCAGAGACCTCGGTGTGCATGCGGCGGCCCAACCGCCACCTACACCATCAAACGGGACTGAACACCTAGCGTAGCCTGTATCACTAAACGCGGGTGTTAGCCGCTCAAGCGACCGGCTCTGTCTTTCTCATCTGCTTCTGCGGGATGTCGATCGTGACGGTCACGGCTCACTCCGATGTTGAGGAGGGGATGGACGGGATCGCTGTGTGCGTTGATCCACGCATGCATCAAGAGCGGGTCGGGCTTCGGCTGAGGATCGGTTCCACCGAGCGCGGGGAGGTGTCGGAACAGGAAGACGTCGGCGAGCCCGAGCCCGGCCGCGAGCCGCATCATCCGCTGCATCCGCGGCCGCGACGACACGATGTTCAGGACGTAGATCAGGCTCCGA
>JANQGB010001508.1 GCA_028277545.1 Phycisphaerae bacterium
AGGCGAAGGCTGGACTCACCGCAGTGCCGGTGTTCTCGAAAAAGTACGTGTTGCCATTAGTCGCCCCGATGAAGGCGTCGAGGTCGGCATCGCCGTCGAGGTCGGCAAACGCCGGGACACTTGTGAAGCCCACAACGGTCAGGCCATAGGGGTTGGTCACAGCCGCGGCGAAAGCCGGACTGAGCGGCGTGCCTGTGTTTTCGAAGAAGTACGTGGAGCCGTAAAACTCCCCGATGAAGGCGTCGAGGTCCCCGTCGCTGTCGAGGTCGGCAAACGTCGGGAAGCTGAGGCTACCCACATCGGTCAGGCCGAAGGGGTTGGTCGACGACGAGGCAAGGGCGGGGCTGGTGGCTGTGCCGGTATTCTCGAAAAAGTACGTGTTGCCTGTACTTTCCCCGACGAAGGCGTCGAGGTCACCATCACGGTCGATATCGACAAACGCTGGGGCCGCGATGCCGCCCACATCGGTGAGACCGAAGGGGTTAGCGGAGGACGCGGCGAAGGCGGGCGTGCGCGAGGGGATCTTCGGGTTTGCCACTAGGGCCTCGGGCATCACGAATCCCGGCACGGTCGCCTCCGGCGTGGCAGCGGCATGCCACGGCGCGGCGCGGTGGTACCACGGCGTGGGGTCGGGCCTATCAGCGGCGTCCGGTGTAAGGGAGACGGGGGTCAAGCCCAGGCAGAGGCTCCCCGCCACCAGCAAGTGCCCGGTGCGCTTCAAGGGGTTCGGGGTAGAGCTTGGGCGACGAGACGTACCGGTGCGGCGGAGCAAGGGGGCCATGGACGGAGATGGCTAGCAGCGATGGTTCTGGGAGCAGCAGAATATATCTAATAAAGACTTGGATTTTATTGTTTTTTGCGCATGCGAAAAAAAGTAGGGCCTCACTTTACGAGCAACATGGAGCGGGCCAGGGTACGGCCCTCGGCCTCCAGCCGGTAGACGTACACCCCGCTAGGTAACGTCTCCGCCGACCAGCGCACCTCGTGCCACCCTGCCACCTGGGCACCATCCACCAAACGCACCACCTCGCGGCCTGTCAGATCATAGACCGTCAGCCGTACCGAACCGGCCTCCGACAACCCATAGCGGATGGCCGTCGCAGGATTGAACGGGTTGGGCCAGTTCTGATCCAGCGTCAGCACCTCGGGCAATTCGACCCCCGCCTCGGTGGAAGTGGCTGTCTCTGCCGCCACGGTCAGCACAAACCGGCCTGTGGCATCCGCTGCCAGCACCGGACTCGATTGCGTGAAGGCGTCCGGGGCGCGCTTGCCCGCCGAAGGGCTGTGCGTGAAGACGTGCTCAGTTTCGCGCCGCAAGTTGAGCACCGCGCCGGTCACCGTGTCGCGCAGGTCCAAACGCCAGCCCTCCGGCACATCGAGCAGGCGCGGCCACGTTAGCGTGAAGCTACCACCTAGCGCCGCCCCACCCTCGAAGGCCATCAGGTCGAACGGGATCTGAAGCGGTGCCTCGCTGGCACGCGGGAGGTGGTTGATCGAAAGCGGGGTGCCCTCCGGTGTCAGACTGAAGAGCGAGAGCCACGACGAGGCCAAAGGCGTGAGGGCGTGCCCGTCGAGTGGGTCGGTGCCCTCAAGGCCCTCGGCGCTGAACATGAGGAAGGCCGTGGCCTGCCGTCCGTCCTCAGCGGTGACCATCAGGTCGATCAGCGCGGGGGGCACCTCGCCCTTGAGGAAGGTGCCACCCGTCGTCTTGGTGGTGCCATCGACCGAGAGCGTGGGCGCGGCGGCGTTGGCGTGCACGAAGAAGGCCTGCAGCGGGGCGATCAGTCCGTCGGTGAGGTCGCCGGTCGAACCGTTCCACAGCAGATAGGCCGAGGTGGCGGGGTCCCAGACGTAGACAGTGCCGTCGACGCCCGTGCGCGTGAAGCCCACGTCCCAGTCGAGCGTGTTGCCGAAGGGGTTGCCCAAGAGGTTCCAGCCGTCGTTGTTGACATCCTGTGGGCCACCTTTGGAGGCGGTGAAGGAGAGGGGAAAGGTGAAGGGGGCACTACCCTCTTGGCCCGTGAGCGCGATGGCCTTCGGGAAGCCGCCATCGATGGCCGAGGTGGTTTGCTCGTCGTCCTCGAAGACAAAGACGATGAAGCCTTGCCCGACCGTCATGGCATCGCTCTGATCGGAGATGGCCGTGAAGCCGACACTGCTGCTGGGGTCGGTGTCCGTCTCGTCGTAGGTGAGCACGGTCGGGTCGCCGA
>JANQGB010001211.1 GCA_028277545.1 Phycisphaerae bacterium
GGCTATCGAAGAGCCCAGCCATGGCGTTGAACAGCTTCGCCGCGACTTCGGTGTAGTCGATCGAGGCCAGGAAGGCCACGCTGACCATCTGCAGTCGCGGGTCATCCTCTTGGCCTGACACGAATCGCGACGCTATGAGGTCGAAGGTCTCCGGAAAGAGCGATATCCGTTCGATCGTCCGCAACGCCACGAACCTCCGTTCCGCCGACGATTCTTCGAGGAGCGGAGCCGCAAGGTCGAGCGCTTGCGCGGCGTCATGATAGGCGGCTACCCACAGGGCCAGGTATGCATCCTCCGGATCGCCCTCCGTCACCGCCTTCGACCGCTCGGACTCATCGTCGAAGAACTCGGCGACCCGACGGAGGCCGGCATTCACCACCTTGGCACTCCCGCCCGCCCACTGCATGCCGAACCAGACGTCGAAGGCGCGGACCGTGGCGCTGAATCGCGCCAGGTCGTGCTCCAGGATGGCGCCCAGCATGTACCGAAAGGCATCCGGACTCGCCTCGTCGACAGCTTCCAGGATGGCCTGACGAAGCCCCTCCTGACGTTGAGCCGCAAGCAGCAGCTTGCCGATGATCTCCCAATCCTCGCGCCTGTTTGAGTTGAGCAGCGCCACAACTGCATGGTGCCCCATCTCCCCGATTTCGTGCTGACCGTTGATCGAATCGTGCAGTACCTGTCGGACTGCTTCGGCATCCTGCCCGCCACCCCGCAGGACGGCGCCAAGAATCCAGCCGAGGACCGGCGCATCCCGCCAGCCACTAGGAAGATGCGGCGCCCAGGCAGCCAGCCATTCGGCATCCTGATCGAGGCCTTGTAGCGTCTCGCACAATACGACGAAGAACCTGGCTCGGGCTTGGCTCACCGTCTTCGCATGACTGGGCGCACGAAAAGCAAATTCAGCGTAGCCGGAGTTAAACTGACGGTGGCCGGCATCCTGCCAAGCGAGTTCCAGATGTGGGGCCAGCTTGGGAAAAAGGCCGGTCCAGAGCTCCTGCCGGCGCCGGTCGCTCAGCTTGCTGAAGAACTGCTCTGTTCGTTCGACTCGCTGACGATACACCTTGTCGTCATACAGGTGGCGCGGCGGGGTCAGCTTGATCAGGCTGCGGAGGGTCTCGCGCATCTTTCCCGGCCACCGAGCGACCCTTCGGACTCGATCCTCGACCCACTTCGATTCACGGGCGGCCTCAAGCTGCTGTTCAAGCTCTTTGTCCTCTGGCATGCGCTATCCTCCCCCTGCTGGATCAAGCCCCGGCCAAGAAGGTAAGGCGAAGGAACACCAGGCGGCTGTTTTCCGACAGCCGCACGGTCTCGTCAAGCGACCGGCGCTCAACTTCATCGATGATCACCAGGTACATGCCGTCCTCGAAGGCCTGGAGCGCGTTTCCGACCGCGGCCTCCACGTCCACTTCCTGCTTGAAATCCTTGGAGGCCGGGTCCACCTTGCCGCGCGCCGCTGCCTGCGAGATCTGGGCATCGGAGAGCACGCGGTCAAGAGTGCGGGCCCGCTGCCGCCGGCCGAACTGTTCCACCTCGTGGCGAACCACGTGCTCGATCACGTCCCTGAGCCGAACATCGCCATCCTCGGGATCTATGGCCGGGGGCGGCACACCGAAGTCGTCCAGCAGCGGCTTCCGCTTGCCCAAGACCCGAGTTGACACCAGCAATGCCATCGCACGACGCCTCTAGATAAGCACCTCATGCTTACAAGTACACGCCTCGGCCGCTTTGTCAACCGTCACTCTCGCCATCGGACAGGTGGCGAGTGATGCGAGTAGTCGCCCTCGCCATAGTAGGCAAACGGTCTTCCCGTCGCGGAGTCGATTACGACGATCATAGCGGATGGCTCGCCATGCCGGTACGCGTGGATATACGATGGGACGCGGAGCACGAGGCAGCCCTGGCACATCGCAGCCTTCAGCGGTCCGACCTCTGTGATAAGGTCCTCGAGTAGGGGCTTGTCTTCGAAAGCCCACTGCCAGGTCTTGCCTCGCAGGATTCCTGCGCCAACGCCCGTATCGAGATTGAACTTGCCAGAGGACCATCGCACTTGATCGCTCAAGAGTGCGTCAAGGTCTATCGCTTCGGCGTTGTTCAAAGAGGCTAGCGCCTCTCGCTTCGTAGGGTAGGGCCCAAGGTAGGCACCGGGCATCGGGCCCAGCAGACTGATCATACTTTTGACGCCGGCGTTGTAGCATGCGTCGTTGATCTGCTCAGCGCCGCGAATGACGCATCCGCCTGTCGAACGCTCGCACCGGTACTTTGAATCGATGTTGTGGAATTCCGTTCCGGGCAATCCCATATACCGCAGAGTTGCAGTGCCGCGGC
>JANQGB010000077.1 GCA_028277545.1 Phycisphaerae bacterium
CCACCGGAGCCGCCGATCCTGCATCCCATGCTCCTCAACCCTCCAGCTCGGTCCGCACCCAACCGTCGCGTCCGAGGGCCTCGATGGGCCGGAAGCGGGCCTTATACGCCATCTTGCGGCTGCCCTTGATCCAATAACCAAGATAGACGTGGCTGCGCCTCTGCGCCCGGCAGATATCCACCAGCTTGAGGATCAGGTAGTTGCCCAGGCCGCGCCGACTGTTCTTGGTGTCGAAGAAGCTATAGACAGCCGAGTAGCCATCCACCAAGCGATCGGCCAGGATCGCCCCGACAAGTCGGTCCTTGCCATCGCGTGCCTCGGACAAGCAGGTGTCGGCGCGCCCCTCGTCGATCATGGCCGTAAAATCCGCCATCCCCATCCGGGCCATGTCGCTTTCGCCGTGACGGGCCCGCTGATAGGCTGTGAACACCCGAAACTGCTCACCGGTCGCGATGGGCTTCACCTCCTCGACAGTGACATCGGCGTTGGTCTTGAGAACCCGCCGCAGAGATTTCCCCGGCTGGAACGCGAGCACGGGAATACGCACCGGGACACATGCCGCACAGGCGGGACAGACCGGTCGATAGACGATGTCGTGGCTGCGCCGGAATCCGGCTCGGGAGAGGGTGGAATTGACGTCCGCCGAGAAGGGCCCACCAATCCGGGTGAACAACTTGCGCTCGATCTGTCCCGACAGGTACGGGCACGGCATCGGACCGGAGCGGAAGAACTGCTGGATCGGTCGATGTCGCGGCGGAATGATGGACATCGGGCCCCCTGCTCTTGCCCCGTCTGGGCGGGCCAGGTCGCCGCAGAACGCGCGGCTGCAGCGGATTTAACATCCCCCGGGCGATGCTGCAACCAGTCAAGGACCGCCGCCCGAGATTCACCATTGGGAAATGACGAGCAACGCGTTGCCGGTCGGACAGAGGTCACAGCCACGCCCCGGCCACGTCACTGCTCAAAGAGCACGGAATGTCCCTGCCAGCCCGTAGCGCAGTCCGGTCGACCGCCGACAGATGCCAGATGCCAGATGCCAGAGCGGGCAGTGTGGAGATCCCGGCCTTGTTCCTTGCGCAATCCATGGTCAGGCCTTTAGAAGAAGCCATCGAGACGAGACAGCCGGGCGCCACCGAGAAATGCCCAGCCCATGCCACTCACACCGCAAGACCGCGCCCTGGAGCGCCGAGGCCCGCTCATGAGTTTCACCCGCACGGACTTCCGCAACGCCCTGGGCACCTTCGCGACAGGGGTCACGGTGGTCACGACTTGCGACTCGCAGGCGCAGCCAATCGGCGTGACCATCAATTCGTTTACCTCGGTGTCGCTCGAACCGCCGCTGATCCTCTTCTGTCTCGGGCGCGCGGCAAACAGCGTCCAGACGTTCTCGACCTGTCCGGGCTTCGCCGTCAATGTTCTCACGGAACACCAAGAAGCGCTTTCGAGCCGGTTTGCCACGCCGGACTCCGGCGGGCGCTGGGACGGTCTTGCCGTCGACCGATCCCCAATGGGCTTCCCCATCCTGCCGGACTGTCTAGCAACCTTGGACTGCCGCATCGAGGCCCGCCATGACGGCGGCGATCACATCATCCTGATCGGCCGCGTCGAGAGCCTGTCGATCGGTGTCGGCGCAGCCCCTCTGCTGTATTTCCGAGGACGCTACGCTCGTCTGGGTGGGTTCGACGCAGCGGATCCGAAGGGCTGGATCTGAAAACGGCGTAGCCCATGGAGCCGGCGACGCGGCCGTCCCCGCCGTCAAGCATCCACGGAGGCGCCCTCTGCGAAGTCGCGGGAGCAGGCCTGAAAGGCCTCTTCGAAGCGGGCGTCCAGGAACGGACTGACACCAAAGCAGCCGTC
>JANQGB010000114.1 GCA_028277545.1 Phycisphaerae bacterium
GGCCAACCCCGACACCACCGTGAAGCCCACCCCAGCCAGGGCCGACGCGAAGCGCCGGGCCTGTTCGCAGCCGTAGTGCGTACAGCGGCGCGACCCGACGATGGCGATGCCCAGTGCATCCTCACGCTCCAGCCGGCCCCGAACGTAGAGGCAGATCGGCGGATCCGGAATGTGCCGCAGCAGCGGCGGGTAGTCGGAGTCTTCGACGCAGAGGATTCGCACCCCGCCCTCAGCCGCCAGGGCGAGTTCGCGGGGCACTTGCTCGTTGTCGCGGGCGCGTCGAATGGCGTCGGCCCGTCGCCTGCCAACATCCTCCACGCTGGCCAACTCCGCAGCCGACGCGCTGAGGACGTTGTCGATGGTCTGGAACCTGTCCAACAGCCGCCGGAGAGTGATCGGGCCGACGTTGCGGGCCAGTTGCATTCGCAGGTACTTGACTGCAACTTCCGAGGCGCACGGTGCTGGTTCGGATGCCATGGCGTGTTTCCGGTACCCGGCTCGCAGGCCGAGTGTACCACCGGCGACACGGTGCAGACAACAGGGCCTTTACCTGGCCGCCAGCCTGCACCAAGGAAACCGCCGCAGCCGGCCTTCCGGCCAGCCGCGGCGGTTTCCTTCGGAGGAGGAGAAGAAGGAGGAGGAGGTTTTGCTCAACGTTACTCTTCTATACACGTCGGCTCCGGGCAAAGAGGTTCACGAGTTTTTTTCTGAGCGTGGCCCGCGGAACATAGCTGGACGCAGCGGAGCGAATCCGGGCGCGAGAAAACCGCCGCGATCGGCTCCTAGGCCAGGCGCGGCGGTCTTCTCCGAACAAGTCGGAAGAGGAGGAGAAGGACGTTGTTGTCGCAGGAAGTATCCAATACGTTCAGTGGGCGAGCAAACGGAAACTCGATTTCTGCGGATTCGGTCGCGGAGCGGCATGGCCGCGTTCGCATAAAAAGGGAAACGCCGCAGTCCACCGTCCTGGCCGACCGCGGCGATACCCTTTGGAGGAGGAAAAGGAGGTAGCCTGTATATAAAGTCCCATATAAACGGCCCGTATGCAAGTAGAACGCCAAATATGGGGTATTTGCCTGTCTCAAACGACCTTTATGACGTCAGTTTCTGAGCGCCGGGCCACAAAGGCGCCCGATTATGAGACATAGATCCTCAGGGCTCAGGGGTGACTGGCGGAGACCGCGCCGGAGATGGCCTTGGGCGGCACCAGGCGGAGCGACAGGCGGGCGTGGAATTCGTCTGGTGGGGAGTGGGCTACCGAGTAGGCCGCATAGCTCAGTGACCGTCCCAGCACCTGAAGCTGTCGCAGCGTCGGTACCGGGTCGAGCTGTAGCTGGCGATGCGCCGACGCGTGCCGCGACATTTCGACTACCACGTCCATGGGCGTGCCGTCACGCATCAGGCGGAAGGTCATCTTCTTGGGGTCGGCGCTGTTAGCGATCTTCCGGCGCAGGTCGGCGCTGGGGCGTTCCAGCCTCAGCAGTTGGCCGTCAATCCCAGTGATGCGGTCGCCGATCTGCAATTTGCCGTCGGCCGGCTTGTTGGGGTCGACGCGGACCACGATCACGCTGCCCGGCTGGCCATCCTGCCGGACGCCGATCCCCAGCGGCTTGCGCCGGTCAGCGGCGGGCTGGGCCGGACGCGCCCGGCCAGCCCGAGGATTGTCGGCCGGACGGGTGGAGTCCGTGTCGCCCCCCCAGTTGGCGGCCACCGCCGAGGCCATGGCCGGTTGCCCGACGGCCAGCACGACGGCGTCCTCACCGAACCGCCAGCGATCCATCTTCAACTCACGGAGCGATCCGAGCGTCGGAGTCCAGCCGGCGTAGGCATCAATAATCTGGCGCACGTGCTCGGGCGTCGCGGCGGCAATGACCCAGTCGTCGAGGGCAGTGAACGAGGGTCGCATGGATAACAGCAGGCTCGCGGTCGCGGTCCGCCGCCCCCAATCGCCCGAGCGCTCAAACATCGGGACGGTCAGAATCTCGGTGCCGAGGTGCTCGCTGCGTATGACGGCCTGCCTCTGCTCGCCGTCCAGCAAGGGGGGGCGCAAGTAAGCGGCCACCTGGCCGAAGGCATCGGCCAGGCCTTGGGCGGCCCCTTCGGCATCCCAGGACTCGAACAGGGCGGCGACCTGTGGCGTGTCGGGGCCGGCCCGCAGCCGATCCCACAGCAGCACCATCCGCGGCCCCAGTCTGGTTACCACGTCGCGCTCGAAGGCCTCGGTGTCCAGCCAGGTGCGCAGCAGGGCGACGTATCTGCCGGCATCACCCGTCACATCGCCACCCAGCAGCTCCGCGTAGGCGGTTCTCAGGTCGGCCGATGTCGCCCAAACCGCGAGGGTAGTGCTGGGAAGGCGTTCCAGCCGATTGACGTCCACCAGGGCCAGCGGCGGGCGCTCGCGCGGCTCGCGCAGAGTCGCCCAGACCTCGAACTCCAGCCGCTCCCCGCGGACGTAGAGCCCGGCTACTCCATCCTTGAAGGAGGGCAACACCTGCGAGAAGACGCCGCGCTGCTCGTCCGGTGAACGAACGTAGACGTAGCCCGTGTAGCCCTTGCTCAGCTTGGCGGCCGCCCGGACGAACTGGCGGTCACGACTCAGCGGGACGGTTGTGCCGCCGGACAGGATGTCCACGACGCCCTTGAACAGGGAATCGTCGCTGTCATCCCTGGAGAAGGCGACGAACTGACTATCCGTGGCCACGTGCAGCCCGGACAGCATGTCGTAGATTCGCACCTGGCCTTGCTGTCGCTTGGCGATGACCCTGGAGGGGGCCACGATAGCATCCAGCACGTCCGGCTTCCTCAGCCGGACGATGATGGTGGCATCGGCCAGTTTCTCCCAGGTGGGCGCCGCGACCGCCACCCGCCGGCCGAAGAGGTCCGACATGGCGGTTTCGGGCGTCATGCCCAGGTGTCGTCGGACCAGGGCTCGCCAGTTGAACGGCTCCTGGTCGGG
>JANQGB010000140.1 GCA_028277545.1 Phycisphaerae bacterium
CTTCCGCCTGGGCATCAAGGCCGGCGACATGGAAGCGGTCGTCTCACGACTCGAGTCACTCGGGCGAGTCCAGTCGCGGCAGATTTCCGGCCTGGGGCTGGGCGACTTGTCGCGCATGGACCCCGACGCCTTGGGGGCCATCAATGTGTCACTGGCTGAGAAACCAGCCATCAATCCCGCGCCGGAAAAGGCGGGCGATTCGATCAGGGACTACCTCCACGATGGGCTGGCCGGGCTGTACACCTCGCTCGGCTTCATCCTCTACGGACTCGTCGTCATGGCGCCGTGGCTGATCGTCGTGGTGTTGGCGGCGTTGCTGGTCGTGAGGGTGCTTCGACAACGACGGAAGGCCGAAACGCTGAAGCGGTGAGGCGCGAGAAGTCAAAACGTCAAAAAGTCAAAACGCCAAAACGCCGAAATCAAGAACGTCAAAAACGTCGAAACGTCAAAACGGCGGAATCCAGAAATGCAAGCCATACTCCACACTACAAAGACACGGTCTCGGCTGGGCTGGTCGGGCGGTTTGACCTTGTTATTTGGTGTGGCTACCCTTCGTGCGATGGGCGCGTCTTTGGTGGGCGCGCTGATTCCTGTTGGTCTGGGCGAGTCTTGTTGTGGGCAGGCGGGGTGCCAAGGGATCGGGGCGGCAGGATGGCCGATCCAGTCGCGGGAGGGCGACTGAAAAGGGGGACTCTTCATCTGCTGCGGCCGGCGCGGCTGCCGAAGGTGAGCAGCGATCCTGGTTTGAGAGTAAGCGGCCTGTAATCAAGTTCGTGCTTATCTTCGCCGTGTTGATGGGGCTGTTCCAAATCTGCTGGGGCATGCGCATCGTCAAGGAAGACTGGTTCCCTTCCTACCTTGAACTGAACGCGCGAGTGTCGGCTACCCTGATCGGCTGGTGCGGGCATCAGGCTACGTGCCGCGGCGTGTCCGTTAGCTCGCGGGAGACGGGCTTCTCCGTTCAGATTCGCCGGGGCTGTGACGCTATCGAGCCCTCGGCGATCTTCCTGGCCGGCGTGGCGGCGTTTCCAGCACGCTGGCGAAGGAAGCTGCCCGGCATGCTCGTCGGCGCTGTCCTTTTGTTAGCACTAAACTTCGTTCGCATAGTGAGCCTGTTCTTCATCGGTATTCACTATCCCAGGGTCTTCCACCTGATGCACGTGGATGTGTGGCAGGCTGTGTTCATTTTCCTGGCCATCGTGTTGTGGATTGTCTGGGCTCTGTGGGCGACCCGCCCGGAAACGGCCGTGCAAGATGCTGCCCCGGACGCTCATTAGGCGACTGTTGCCCCGCGTCCTGCTGGCGCCACTGCTGTATGCCCTGCTAATGCTGGTGTGGCTGCCGATAGGGGAGGAATACGGGAGGGCGTTCCGGGCTCTGGCCAACACCGTGTTTGAGCATCTTATCGACGAGACCACCACCCGTTTCGTGGCCACCGATACGGTGGCACAAGGGTTGGCCCCGGGCGCCCGAATGCACGACACCTCCCTGGGCCTCTTCAACAACCGGGATCGCCAGTACGCGACGATTCCCATCAGCAGCCAGTACATTGCCTACGTGCCGGCGGCGCTGTTTGTCGCCCTGGCCCTGCCGACACCCGTTCCGTGGCGGCGCCGCTGGCTCGGTTTGCTGGGGGGTTTCCTGCTGATACAGTGCTTCGTACTCCTCCGCTGCGCTGCCATGATTTTTAGTGGCTATTGCCGACCGGAAGTGGGCATGTTCGCGCCACCGTCATGGGTCCGGCGATCGCTGGCCTTCGGATCCGAGATGTTGACCGTCTCTCTGACCATGTCCTTCATCGTGCCCATCGCTCTGTGGGTCCTGGTGATGTTTCGGCGGGGCGATCTTACGACGCTGCTCGCCCCGGCCGGAGTCGGGACAGAAGCTAAACCCAAGGACGCACCGGCGCGGCGCCGGCGCTCGCAGAAGTCCAGGAGCCGCGGCGCGCGTACCGGATCCCAGGCGCGGCGTTAGCCAGCGGCCCACGCGTTTAGTGGGCAGGCAAATCACCCGGCGGTTTTCGTGTCGGAGGTGCGGGAGTTTCTCTCATATCTCTTGTCGAGATTCTAGCCGAATGTTAACAGCACCTTAACACTCATTGACGATGCTATAGGTGTATGAGCCAGGCGTTGTTAGTGGGTTTTGTGCTGCTCATCGGCTATGCGTGCGTCTGGGACGTACGGCGTGGCCGAGTTCTGTACCTGGACGTCACTATTGCAGCGCCGGACTCCGGCGTGCCGGACCTCGACGCACTCACGCGATGTGTTGCTCCTTGCGTCTCCAACGCGAAGGTCCACCGAACGCTGGTGGATGACTCACTCCTGCGGGTGACGTTTCGCGTGGAGTATCAGGGCGATGGCCAGATTCTGGACGTCATCGAAGCGCTGCGACGCCCCTTCCCGTCCGCGACCATGAGTTTGCGCGCCTCACCGGTTCTGAACTGAGCAGACTCCGCACCAGCAGTTGGCCTTCCGCCCCGTGTGTTCGTCCAACCCTCCGCCGTGTGAAGGCCGGTCAGCAAGCCAAGCTGCGGCACCGCTATGGGTCTGTGCATCACCGGCCACGTTGCCGGCCGTGACCTACAGTCGCCTCCCCAGAGCTTCCCTGTGGCGCTGTTGGTTGTCCTGGAGCATGTCGTACGGAATGTGATGCGCCGTGTGCAGTGCCAGCGGCCGATGGAACCAATCATACCTATGGCTGACTCGCTAACGTGCTGTCTCAACGCACCGCCGAGAGCGCGCAGCCACGCCTAGCGATCGTAAGTTGCTGTGACGGTCGCGGTTGCAGAGCGACGCCTGCCGAGACTCTCGCGGTCAGAGCAGTCGACTGGCACTAGCCATTGCGCAGTTGCCGCAAAGAGGCTGCTGGGGTACAGAATGAGACAGTCATTATCAGTCAGCTGGTTTTTATCATATTGTGGTTGAAAGTCGTTCCGTGCCTGAGGTATGCTCCTGCTGGCGTGCGGCCGGACACCAAGGGTCATCTGTGCGACCCGGCCTATCAACACGGTATATGGGTTGGCTGACTATGGCGCGACCCAGCTTCATCTCGATTGTGATCTTGGCCATGACAGGTACCGTGCGTGCGGACCTGAGCGTGGCCACTGTCCGGACCGAGGCACTCGCCGGCACACGCACCTCAACCGAATTCCAGTGTTACGGTGCAGGAACAGATCCGAATCCGAGCGGGCTCGATACGACATGCACTTCTGCGGGCCGTGGAGTCCATTCGGGCTTGCCTTCTTCAGGAGGCAGTTGTGCCTACCTGTT
>JANQGB010000236.1 GCA_028277545.1 Phycisphaerae bacterium
GATCGATGGCCGATCCTGAAGGTCACCGAGGCCCCGCGGGTGGCGACCCGGACGCCGCGTCACGTTCTGCCGCTTGATGCCGTGCGGATCGTCGTGGAACGAATCTCTACCTGCACGTCCCTACCTATGCCGAGTACTTTGACACTGTGGGGCTGCCGCTGTATCCTATTGTTCGTAACGAGCTTGCGATATTCTGCGCTGAACCGCTCGGCATGCGGGAGCGGAGCCGGTGGGTTGGTCGGCCAGACGGTGTGCGCGTGATGTGTGTCGCGCGAGCCGACCATGCCGTCACCGACCCTGTCGGCGCGGGTGTCCAGGTCGTAGCCACCTCCTGTGTGGTCCTGGAGGCGTGTCGCCAGGATTCACGGGAGGCCGGGGTGCAGATCGGCCAGTGGGGGGAGCCGTGACGCGGGCGGTAGAGCCATGATCGTCACGTGGGTCCTGGGTGCATCGATTCTTCTGCTCGGTATCTCCGCCGGGCTGTCTCTGAGGTTGATACGCGTCACAGGGAGATGGCCAGCCTGGACAGCGATTGCGGTCGCGGCGGTCTTGATGGCCTCCGAGCGTGGGCTGGCCCTGATGAGACTGCTGTCCGGCGAAGCCACTTCGACGCGCGACACCGGTCCGTTATGGATCACGCTGGGCATCTCACTGCTTCTGGTGGCGGCACTTGCCTCAGTTGTTACGGGTTCTCGATCGCTCAGACGATCGGCCGACGCGTTACGCAGCAGTGAGCAGCAGTTCCGGCGGCTCTTTGAGCGGTCCCCGGTGGGATACCAGTCGCTCGACGTCGGGGGCTATCTGATCGAAGTCAACTCGGCCTGGCTCAAGATGTTAGGTTATTCCCGCGACCAGGTGATTGGACGTTGGTTCGGCGACTTCATTGCTTCTGGTTGCGCTGATCGGTTTGAGGAACGCTTCACCCGGCTCAAGGTCGAAGGCGAAGTCCACGGCGTGGAGTACGAGTTGGTCCGGGCGGACGGTAGCGCCATCCTATGTGAGCTGGACGGCAGGATCAGCTATGACGCCCAGGGCAACGTTGAGTGCACTCACTGCGTTGTCCGTGATGTCACTGCCAGCAAGAGAGTCGGTCGGGCCAAGGCGGAAACACTTGAGTTGCTGCAGCTCATCAACGCTGCTGACACGACCGAGAATCTGTTGCGGAGACTGACTCACTATTTCAGGCGGTTAGCCGGGTGCGAGGCTGTCGGCGTACGGTTGCGTGACCGCTACGATTTCACTTACTACGAGACGTCGGGCTTTCCAGAGGGTTTCGTGCTTCAGGAGAACGGCCTGTGCGCCCGCGATGAGGCCGGGGACCTCATCCGCGACAGCGACGGTGATGCCGTCCTGGAGTGCATATGCGGCGACGTCATCCGCGGGCGCTTCGACCCGGCCATACCGTTCTTCACCGAGCACGGCACATTCTGGACCAATAGCACGACGGACTACCTGGCCAGCCATGATGAGGTTGATCGACAGGCCCGGCCACGCAACCGCTGCAACGGCGAGGGCTACGAGTCGGTCGCTCTGCTGCCCCTGCGAGTGGGGAGCGAGACTGTCGGGC
>JANQGB010001228.1 GCA_028277545.1 Phycisphaerae bacterium
TGTTCTCTTGAATCGACCACCCCTCACCCGGCCGGCGGGTGAGCACGTCGGGGCCGAGCCCCTCGACGAGCTCCTCGACCCGGGCCGGTGTGCCGCGCAGACGTTCCAACACGTCCGGAAACTTCGCCGCCGGATAGTCGAAGTTGAATGTTCGTTCGATCCAGGGCCATTTCGCCATGCTGACCTCCTGTGGCATTCGACCTGCAAGTCCGCCCCACCGGCCGTGCAACTACACGGGCCCGGGCCATCTCCCAGGACAACCGATCTCCACAATCCGCAGCCCATGCTCACGGATTCGCGAACGCCGCCTGCAAATGCCCAAAGTCGCCCAGGTCAACGTCCCGATCGCGGTCGAAGTCCATGATGTCGCACGCCGGCGCGCGCTCCGCTCCCGGGCCAGTCAGGCAGTCGGCGAACTGACCGAAGTCGCCCAGCCCGATCACGCCGTCGGCGTTGGCGTCACCGGCAGCTACGAACTGCAGCCAGATTGGGTTGGCCGTGGCATGAAAGGTGTCGTCGCTGGAGTCGGCCCGCACAGTGACCCACCTGTCGGAGCCGCCGAGATTCAGGCCCGCCAGTTCGATTGTCGCCGCGAAGCCCGGATCGCCGCTGGGTGCGATGGTCGCGCGGACCGCTCCGTTGACCTGTACTGTCAGTTCGTAGTCACCCACCGGGCCGAATTCCGGCGTAGTGGCCAGGTGAAGGTCGAGCGCGTTGTCGCCGTCGATGAGCAATGCCACGTCACCCACGCCGGTTCCGTTGACCTCACCGAACAGGAGCGGCCCGTTCGAAGCGACACATCGTCCCGTCCTCAAGGCTTCGACCACGTTCTCTCTGGTCACGCCGAGCATACGGGCATAGGTGAAGGTCGCCCCGATCAAGCCGGGTTGGTGGGCGTCGCTGTTGCCCAGGCCGACCGGGAACGCATTCGGGAATCCCGGGCGATCGCTGAGCGCACCCAGTTGCGGGGGAGCGATCGCGTTGAGCAGCTCGTGCCACTTCGACACCGCCTGGGTATCAGTTGCCTTGATCTGTCCGAGGGTGTCGCTCCAGATCTCCAGACCGGCCCAGCCAGTCGCCCCGTTATCAAAGTCCCATTCGACGAACGCCAGCGTCCCGGAGTCAAAGGGATGAGCGATGAATCCAATCCCTCCGGCTTCGTTCACCCGATCTATTATGACCTGTTCGGGCTCGCAGTTGGCCAGACCGAAGATCAGGCCCGACGATGGGTTGGGCAGATACCCTGTGGAGTCCGCCGCGAACGGGTACGCCAGATAGTGCGACGGCAGCGCAAACAACCCGCTCTGCCCCGCGCCCATCTCCTGTCCGTAGAGCGCCACCAGCGGATGCTGCGCGGTGTAGTCGGCTGCCTGGGCGGTTCCCTCCGCGAATTGCTCCGGCGTGTAGTACTCCGTGCCCTCCCAGGTGACGTGAACGTTCGAGTGATCAGTGATGATGATCCAATCGAGCCCCAGCAGCTCAGACGCCGCCGCGTAATCAGTAACTGTTTCCTCGGTTCCGTCCAACACCAGGGCGTCCAGGGAGTAGGTCGTGTGCAGATGCTGGTCGCCGGCATACCAAGCCCCTGCCTGAGCCGTCCGTGCCCCATCGCCGGCCTCGACCCACGCCGCATCCGCGACCTGGTAGCGCCAGGTCCGCGCCGGGTCGGACCCATCGGGCAGGGGCGGTTGGATCGGAATCTCAACCTGGCGACGAATGGTGCGCTGACTGCCACCCTCGGTCAGCACAATCTCGACGGCCAGGCGCAGAGTGGTCCCTGGCTCGTCCGGCACCATCTCGATCGGCACGCGGTATCTGTCCCGCAAAACGTCCGATGATAACTTCCTCAGCAGGTCACCGGCCTGCGCTATCAGTCTCCGCACTACCTCGCGGTTGCCACGTTCGGCGGCGACAAGATCGGCCCGTAGAAGTTTGTAGTGCTCGAATTCGGCCCGTCGGGTTGGCAGCGCCTCCGCCCGGTTATGCACTTCCACGGCGCCGCCGGCCTCTGGAATGTAGCGAACCGACTCAACGATCACGTCCTGTGGCCCGGCCATATTTCTGACCGTCACCGCAATCTCCAGCGGCCCGGCCTGGCGTATCGCTCTGGGGTGTTGCACGTCCACGAACAGACCACGGTCCAGAGCTGCCGTGTCGAGCCACGGTGGTTCGTGACCGTGGGCCCCGGCCATGGCAGTCGACAACAACGCCACCAGCGACGCCAACACCCAACAGCCTTGTCGAGGCAAACAGAACCTGCTCATAACCCTCTGCACTCCCAGGTGAGATCCTGACCCGCCCGCGGCGGTCTGCGGCAGGCCCGCAGGGCACGCCCCTTACTCCAGCGCTCTCGGTCGCGACCATGGCTCCCGATCTACACCCCCGACCGCGGGGTACTTACCGGTATTGTAGCCGGCAGCGATGCCGTGCCCAACCGCCCAGTGGCTGACGTGGTCTGCGTAGCGAGCGCCTGACAGGCGGGCGACACCGTCGGCCCCGGCGTGGCGCTTTCGCCCTGAGGCTATGTTAATCTGCTGGCTAACAGGTATTTAGCATCGCATCCACCCGCATGGGGAGTACTCGCCCGAGGAGGACGGTCTCGGCCGCGCCCGCCTTTGACGAACCGTCCGGGATATGGTCTGATCAGCGGTTGCCATGACCACAACGCACGATGTGATCGTCATCGGAGGCGGTATTATTGGCCTGTCGGTGGCAGACCGCTTGGCTTTGTCAGGGGTGAGCGTCGCCCTTCTCGAGAAAGGTGTCTGCGGGCGAGAAGCGTCGTGGGCTGCGGCAGGCGTGCTGAAACCGGGGAATCCCAACCGCAGGGGGCCGATCCAGCGACTTCAGAGGGCCAGCCTGGAGTTGTTTCCCGACTACTGCGCCGACCTCCAGGAGCGAACCGGCATCGACTCCGAGTACGATCGGGGCGGGTCGATCGAACTACTCTACGATGATCAGCGCTACCGCATGGCCGTCTCGGAGGAGCGGGCCGGCAACGAGCAATGGACTCAGGCCGAGCAGCCCGTCTGGCGGATGCTGAACCCGGACGAAGCCCGCGACCTCGAGCCGGTCGTGACTGACGACTGCCTCGGTGCCCTGCAATGCAGTTTCAGCGCCCAAGTGCGTAATCCGCGCCTACTGCAGGCTCTACGGGCGTCCTGTAGTGCTAGTGGAGTGTGCATACAGGAAGCGACCACAGTAACGGAACTGGCCGTCGACGGAGAGCGGGTCGACGGAGTCGTCACCGATCAGGGCAAACTCGGCGCGAGCCAGGTAGTCGTATGCGCGGGCGCTTGGTCTTCACAGATCGATCCGCGGCTGGGGGCGGGCGTCCAAACCTACCCGGTGCGCGGCCAGGTCGTGTTGTTGGATGTTTCAGGCGTCGCAGGTATCCGGTTCTCGCACATCGTGCTCCGGAAGGGCTGCTACCTGGTGCCCCGACCGGACGGCCTGGTGCTGATCGGCGCGACGGTCGAGCACGAGGCGGGCTTTGACCGCCGGTGTACCTCGGCCGGTGTGAACACGCTGATGCAGCACGCCTTGACACTGGTGCCCGGGCTTGCCAAGGCGGGTGTGGTGGGCATGTGGTCCGGCTTTCGCCCCGGAACGCCCGACCGGCGACCCTATATCGGCCGCGTACCAGGGCTGGAGGGGCTGATAGCGGCCACCGGGCACTATCGTACCGGGTTGGCGTTGGCGCCTATAACGGCGGAGATCGTTGCGGACCTCATCCTCACCGGACGCACTGATCGCGACCTGTCGCTTTGCGAGCCTGGCCGCTCCAGCACTTGACCCAGCTTGACAAGCCGAATATCGTGATCGCCCTTCCAGACCCGAGTGTCACGAAAGAAACGGGAGCTAAGATCATGGCAGTTCGAGTTGGCATTAACGGATTCGGCAGAATCGGACGACTGGTTGCTCGCTGCTTACTCGCCCGCCGGGACGAGTTTGAAATCGCCGCGATCAACGACCTGTCCGACGCAAAGACCCTGGCCCATTTGCTCAAGTATGACACGGTCCACGGTCGCTGCCCCGGCAAGATCACAGTAGACGGCAATACGCTGAGCGTGGATGGCCAAGGCATCAAAGTGCTCGGCGAGCGCAGCCCCGCCAAGCTGCCCTGGAAGGACCTTGGCGTCGATGTGGCCTTGGAAGCAACCGGCGTGTTCACCAAGCGCAGCAGCGAAAAGGGCGGCTACGGCGACCACCTTGCGGCGGGCGCCAAGCGAGTCATCCTCTCCGCTCCAGCCAAGGACGAGCCCGACTTCACGGTGGTCTTCGGCGTCAACGACGACAAGCTGTCTGCCGAACATCTGTGCATGTCCAACGCGAGTTGTACGACCAACTGTCTTGCTCCGGTGGTCAAGACCCTCCACGACACGTTCGGCCTCGAGCAGGGCCTGATGGCCACTATCCACGCGTATACCAACGACCAGCGCGTGGCAGACATGATCCACAGCGACTTGCGCCGGGCCCGGGCGGCCGCCATGAACATCATCCCCACTACTACCGGGGCGGCCCGCGCGGTTGGCAAAGTCATGCCCGAACTCAACGGCAAGCTCAACGGCTTCGCGTTGCGCGTGCCGGTCCCCAACGGCTCGATCACCGATTTCGTGGCAACGCTGGGTAAGTCGGTCACCGCAGACGAAGTCAACGCCGCCCTCAAGGCGGCGGCCAACGGGCCGCTCAAGGGCGTCATGGAGTTCTGTGAAGAGCCGATCGTCAGCAGCGACATCATCGGCAACGACCACAGCTCGATAGTGGACGGCCTCTCCACCATGACCATGCCGGCCGACGGCGGTAACATGGTCAAGGTCGTCTCCTGGTACGACAACGAGTGGGGCTACTCGATGCGAACCGCCGACCTGATCAAGATGGCCGCGGCCCTGTAGGATTCCTGTGGCCACGGCGGGACGCGGCCATCTGTATGCCGCACCAGACTGCGACTACAAACCCGGCTTGGACGACACGCGTCCGCCGGTCAGCATAATTGGCCCCGGAGTTCCGGTTACCGGAACCCGGGGCTTTCGCTCTTGCACGGCAGGCGGAACTGCCACAACATGAGCCGGAAAGAGACCCGGCCAAGCGAGACTGCCATGAACAAGAAGACCGTGGACGACGTCAACGTAACAGGCAAGCGAGTGCTGGTGCGACTGGACCTCAACGTCCCACTGGACGGTAGCCGCATCACCGACGACGGGCGCATCACCGCCGCCCTGCCGACGGTGCGCAAGCTGATCGGAGGTGGCGGCCGGGTCATCCTGATGTCCCACCTGGGTCGGCCCAAAGGTGATCCGGAGACCGATCGCAAGTTCACGCTCGCTCCGGTGGCCAAACGGCTCGGCGAGCTTCTGGGCCAGGAAGTCGGCTTCGTACAGGCGTCCGTCGGGCCGGCAGTCACCGAGATGGTCAGCAATCTCGCCGACGGGGAGGTCTGCCTCCTGGAGAATCTGCGTTTCAACACCCCGGAGACCATCAAGGACAAGAAAGCCAGAGACGATCCATCGCTAAGGCAGGCCAAGGACGCGTTCGCCGGACAGTTAGCAGGCCTGGCGGACGTCTACGTCAATGACGCTTTCGGCACCTGCCATCGGGATAACGCCAGCATGCTCACCGTCCCGCAGTTGATGGAGGGCAAGCCCCGGGTCACCGGTTATCTGGTGAAGAAAGAACTTGAGTTTCTGGGCAATGCCATCGCCGACCCCCGCCGGCCGTTCGTCGTGGTTCTTGGCGGCGCCAAGGTCTCCGACAAGATCACCGTTATAGAAAACCTGATTGACAAGTGCGACGCCATCCTCATCGGCGGAGCCATGTGCTACACCTTCTTCGCCGCCCAAGGCCAGCCGGTGGGCAAGAGCCTGGTCGAGCAGGACAAGCTGGACGAAGCCAGGCGTCTGAGGGAGTTGGCCGGCGATAAGCTGCGACTGCCCACCGACTCGGTGGCAGCCGCGGAGATCAAGGCCGGGGTAGACACTCAGGTATGTCCTGACGCCATCCCGGATAACCTCCTGGGCCTGGACATCGGCCCCGAAACTTCCAAAGCCTATAGAGAGATCCTGGCCGGCGCCAAAACCATAGTTTGGAACGGCCCCATGGGAGTCTTCGAGACGCCGCCCTTCGACGCCGGCACCACCGCCATCGCCCACGCCCTGGCCGACGCCACCGGCAGTGGCGCGACCACCATAATCGGCGGCGGAGATAGTGCCGCGGCCGTCAACGCCGCGGGACTCGCTGACAAGATGAGTCACGTGTCCACCGGGGGCGGTGCATCACTGGAGCTACTCGAAGGCAAGAAGTTCGCCGCAATCGGAATCCTTGACGACGCCTGACGGGCACGTCGACCGCCGACCGCTCGCACTTTGCGAGATAGGCCAAGACAACAAGGAACACTCACCGACAACGACTACCGTGTGAGAGCCGCCTGGTGCAACCGCAGAGAGACGTCCCGGAAGCTGAGACTAAGCGCCCGTGCATTGCAGATCTGCGCACGCCGGGCATCCGCGTTGCCCCATCCTTGTTGTCAGCAGACTTCTCGAAGTTGGAGCGAGAGGTTGCGGCGGTAGAAGCCGCCGGCGCGGAGATTCTGCACCTGGACGTCATGGACGGCCACTTCGTACCCAACATCAGCTTTGGCGTTCCGGTCATCAAGTCGCTGCGCCGGCAGTCCAAGCTGTTCTTCGACGCCCACCTGATGATCGAGGAGCCGCTGCGCTATGCCCAGGCCTTCGTGGAGGCCGGCTCCGACCTGCTTACCTTCCACGTCGAGGTCACCGAAGAGCCCGCCAAGGTCTGTGAACACATACGCCAACTGGGCGCGGCCGTTGGCGTGTCGATCAACCCAACTACCCCGGCTACAGCCATACAGGAAATCCTCGCCGAGGTGGACCTGGTGCTGGTCATGAGCGTCTGGCCCGGTTTCGGCGGACAGGCCTTCATACCCGACGTTCTGGGGAAGGTACGGGAATTGCGCAAACTTCTTGCCCCGCACCAGCGATTGGAGATTGACGGCGGGATTGATCCTGCAACAATTAGCGATGCGGTCAAAGCCGGCGCGGACACCCTGGTGGCGGGGTCGGCAGTATTTGGTCAACGGTGCCCCGATGCTGCCCTACGAGAATTGACACGTCTGGCAACTGAGGCCGCGGAGGTGCAGGGATGACCTCAGTCGCATTTGTCCCCTGGGCCCAGACCGATTGGGGCGAAGCGGGGCGATTCGCAACGCGGACACCGTTGCCGATCAACAGCACGGGCGTAGAACAGGCAACCCAGTGGGCCAACGGCCTGGCAGGACGCGAGCTTGCCGCCATCTACGCGGGTGACGAGCCGGCCGCCCAGCAGACCGGGGCCGTACTCGCCGAGCGGTCCGAAGTGAAACTGCGCACAGTGCAGAGCTTGCAGGAGGTTGATCTGGGTCTTTGGGAAGGGCTGACGCCTGCCCAGATCGAGGCGCGTTTTCCGAAGCTCTACCGCCGCTGGGCGGAGGACCCGGCGTCAATCTGTCCGCCGGATGGCGAATCCGTCGACGAAGCCGGGCAACGATTGGATCAGGCCCTCCGCAAAATCGCGGGCAAGCATAAGGGCGGTGCCGTTGCCGTCGTGGTGGGGCCGATCTCGCTGGCAATAATGCGAAGCCGCCTGGAAGACGATTCGCCAGTCCACATTGTCGGCCAGCCAGTGGAATCGCCGATCTGGTATCGCCTGGGCGATCCTGCCCATCCT
>JANQGB010000458.1 GCA_028277545.1 Phycisphaerae bacterium
TCCAGCCCGCCACCCCCGCGGCGCACGTCTCCTGCGGTGGCATTCGACGGCAACCTGGGAGAGACCCTGATGTTCGGCGGCTACGGCAGTCTGAGTGGCCCGTTCGGCGATACGTGGTCGTGGAATGGAAGGCGGTGGATGCTACGTGCCACGGGCGGCCCCGCTCCCTCCCAACTGGCCGCCATGGCATTCGATACCGAGCGTGAGGTCATGCTGCTGTTCGATTCCACAGAGGATGGTCCAAGGACCTGGGCGTGGGATGGCGCCGATTGGACGCTGATCAGCGAAGCCGGCCCGACCGCTCGGCAATGCCAATTGGCCTTTGATGAGGCTCGCGGCCGAGCGGTCATGTTCACCGGCTGGAGCCATACGGACCCGACGTCCCAAACCTGGGAGTGGGACGGGCAGGACTGGACTCAGGTCGCGTCGGACGGCCCGGCGCCGCGCTTCTCCCACACCATGGCCTATGATGCGTCACGCGGTGTCACCGTACTGTTTGCGGGCACGTCCGGTGTCAATCACTACGACGACACGTGGGAATGGGACGGAACAAGCTGGACGCTGGTCGATGACGACGGTCCGGGGCGTGTCGGGCACACCATGATCTACGATCCCGATCGTGAGGTCGTGCGTGTTTTCGGCGGAACGTACGACGACGAAAGTCGGCAGACCTGGGAATGGGACGGCCAGGACTGGATCATGGTCAGTGAGAGCGGGCCATTCGAACGCAACCATCACGGCATGGCCTACGATCCGATTCGGCAGCGCACGGTGATCTGTGCGGGAAGTTTCGGAATCGGCACGCCGGAACGTATGCAGGACGCTTGGGAGTTCGGGCCCGATCTGCGTTTCCTCGACCAGGCGGCCGATCTTTCCCGCGAAATCGGCGGGCGCGCCGTCTTCCTGGCGGCCGCGGACGGTGACGGCCCGCCGCAGTATCAATGGACCCGCGACGGCGAGGAACTGACGGATAACGACACGACTTCCGGAACGCAGACAGCACGGCTGACGATTGACCCTGTCGGCGAAGGGGACTTCGGGACGTACGTCCTCGTCATCTCCAACGAGTGCGCCACGATGGACAGCGCGCCGGTCGAACTGAGTTGCGTGGGCGCAGGCTGCCCGCTGTTCGTGCCCGGAGACGTTGATGGTGACGGGGATGTCGACTTGGACGACTACACCGCGTTCGAAGCATGCCTGGCCGGCCCCGGCAGCGAACTGCTGCCAGAATGTGGAAACTCAGACGTGGATGCTGACGGCGACGCGGACCTGATGGACTTCCAGGTGCTTCAGGCCGGGTTCACAGGGTCGCCGCTGTAACTCGGCGCGGGGCGCGAACGCTCCGCCAGTGTGATCGCGGATCGAGACGCGGCCCTGTATCCTCGCGCAATCCACACGCGAAGCCCCTGCACAGGGCCCGCAGCGTCTCGCTGCGCTCAATCCGTTGACCCATATTGCGAACCTCCCCACCTTCCCGCGTGCTGATCCCGCACCAAACCTCGGCGATTTTCCTGTTGACATACATAGGCGATTGCCTATATAAATGAGCTGAGCTTTCAGCCGGGAAGACGTCCCGTCGGCCGGTCGTTACACGGGGCGGGGTATGAAGGGAGGGTCGCATGTCAAAGGAGTTCCTGAAGACCCTGATCGGGTCGTGGTCAGGCACGTCCCGGACGTGGTTACGGCCGGGCGAGCTCAGCGACGAGTCCGAGGTGGGCGGCACCTTCGAGCCGCTGCTCGGCGGGCTCTTCCTCCGGCACGCCTACGCCGGCCAGATTCAGGGCCGGCCGCGCTCCGGTGAAGAGACGATCGCCTTCAACGCCCCGAAGAAGCAGTATCAGCTCGCCTGGATCGACGACTTCCACATGAACTACGGAATCATGTTCTCCGAAGGCCGGCCGACGGACACTGGCTTCGTCGTCGTCGGCCAATATGAGACGGGGCCCGGGTCGCCTCCCTGGCGCTGGCGAACGGAGTATGAGCTGGTCGATGACGACCACCTCACCATCACCGCGTTCAACATCGCCCCGGACGGCCCCGAAGCGCTTGCGGTTGAGACGAAGTATACGAGGACCACGAGATAGCCCGGACGGGCCAACCGACACCATGGTACGTGCGATTTCCAAAGCCGACGTCTTTCACGTTGTGTCGTGCCCGACGCGGCGGACGCTGCTGGAGCTTCTCGCGGAACGCGAGTGCCCCGTCGGCGAGTTGGTCGACGCCCTTCAGCTCCGCCAGCCGTCGGTTTCCGAGCAGCTCCGCGTGCTGCGCGAGGCCGAACTGGTCGAGGTCAAGTCGGTCGGACGCAATCGCTTCTACCGCCTCAATCCGCAAGGTCTTCGACCGCTGGTCGACTGGGTGCTGGAGTTCTCGCGCTTCTGGGACGTGAAGCTTGATTCGTTGGCCGCGTTTCTGGCGAAGCAGCGGCGAGAGGAACCACAATGAAGAAGAAGACCCTGCGCTGCGAGGTGGAGCTGCCGCATCCGCCGGAAGATGTGTGGCTGGCGCTGACCACGCCGGAATCGATCGCCGAATGGCTGATGCCGAACAACTTCAAGGCCGAGGTCGGACACAAGTTCCGACTGCAGGTCGACGGCAACTGGATGTTCTCCGGCATCAACGAGTGCGAGGTGCTGGAGGTGGATCCGCCGCGACGGCTGGTATACAACTGGGTCGTTGTTCCGACCAACGCCGCCAAGCCGCGCCACGAGCCGATGGTTCTCACGTGGTCGCTCCAGCCGACCGCCGGCGGCACGAAGCTGGTGCTGGAGCAGACCGGGCTGGAGCACATCCCGTGGCACTTCCGCGGAATGATGTCGATGGGGTGGGGCCGATACATGCGGAAGCTCATGCCGAAAGTGCTCCGCAACGTCCAGGGCGGTGTATTCACGCCCGGGGCGATTCCACCGAACAAACGCTGTTACCCGATGAAGCGTCTGCCGTCCGATCTGGTGAAGTAGGTCGCGGATTGCACTCGGCGCAACGGGAGGTCACCCGGCCAGGCCGATGTCCTGGCCAGTGCGACCCACAGGTCGCCGCCCCCGCGCTGACAGCTTGTGTCAGGAACAGTTCCGAACGGCACTGCCGCCGTGCTTGTAGTAGTTTGCCGTCCCAGGTGCCATAGCCGGGCCCAACAATACGGCAGAACGGGTAAGTCCTCGAAGAGCTCGGCTATCTGCCGCAACGGCATACGATGGAAACCCCGGCTAACCGCCGGTTAACCGGTTCGGCTTGTATCCGCCGGCTTGGGGTTGACCAGCAGCCGGTCGATAGCGCGCTCCAGTGTGAAGCCGGTGCGGTTTCCGCGGGATTGGGTGAAGTAGAGCACCATGAGATCGTGCTCCGGCCACGCCCAGGCCCAGGTGCCGTCAGACCCGCAATGCCCGAAGGCAACTGTCTCCGCCTGGCTGGTTAACTCGCCGCCCGCGTACACGAACCAGAGCTGCCCGTAGAACGTCTTCAGCCCGGGGAAGGT
>JANQGB010000565.1 GCA_028277545.1 Phycisphaerae bacterium
CAGGTTAATCAGCACCTGCTGCAACTCGCGGGATGCCATGCCCAACGGCGGACAGCTAAGCGTCGAAGTCCGTCGCCAGGCGGCCAGTCCCGGCACCATGACCTCGTCCTCCGCAGCGCAGACCCGGGAGGTGGGTGTGCTGGTGGTTGAAGACACTGGCACGGGCATGCCGGAGGAAGTCCGTAAACGGATGTTCGAGCCCTTCTTCACTACCAAGCCGCGCGGGCGGGGCACCGGGCTGGGCATGTCGCTGATTCACGGGATCATCAACGACCACGGCGGACAGGTGGACGTCGATTCCGAGCCGGGGCGCGGCACCCGGATCACGATCAGCCTGCCCTGTTGCGAGCCCGCCAAGGACGTTGCCATTGAAGCTGCCCCGGAGAAGACGGCCGGCACCGGGGAGGTCATCCTGGTGGTGGAAGACGACGTGCATATCCGGTCCATCATGGTTTCCACGCTGCGCTCCGAGGGGTACGAAGTGATACAAGCGGGTGACGGCGTGCGGGCGATGGAGCTGCTGGCCGACCACCGCGAGGCGACCCAGGTCGTCGTCCTGGATCTGGATCTGCCCCGCAAGAGCGGGCTGGACTGTCTGCGCGAAATCCGAGACAAGGATGCGCAGTTGCCGGTGTTCATAATTACCGGGCAGTTGGACTTCGACGGGCACGACCAGTTCGGGCCCAACGACATTCTGCTGTGCAAGCCGTTTCAGATGTCCGACTTCGCCACATTGATCTCCCGAACGCTGGCCAAGTCGTCACAACGGAGAGTGCCAAGTGTTGACTGATGAAATCAAACTCCTGCTGGTGGACGATCACGCCCTGGTCCGCGGGTCGCTCTCTGAACGACTCGATCGCGAGCCCGGCTTCTCCGTGGTGGGCAACGCGGACACGGCAGACGAAGCCATCGACAAGGCTACCGAGTTTGCCCCGGATGTGATCGTGATGGACATCGACATGCCGGGCCTGAGCTGCTTCGACGCCACCCGCAAGATCAGGTCACTGCGCCCGGACGTCCACATCATCTTCCTTAGCGGGTTCCTGAGCGACCATTACATCGAGCAGGCGTTGGAGGTCCGGGCCCAGGGATACCTTACCAAGCGCGAGCCGCCCGAGACGGTGGTGGCCGCCATCCGCGAGGTGGCCGCCGGGGGAGCGTTCTTCTCTGACGAGGTGCGCAGCAGGATCGTGGTGGACCAGCACGGCGCCAAGCTGGCCCGGGGCTCCAAATCGCGGGCTTCCATCCTCACGCCGCGAGAGCTGGAGATCGTCAGCTACATCGCCCGCGGGCTGACCAAGAAGGAGATCGGCAAGATCATGCACATCAGCGTGAAGACTGTCGACCGGCACAGCGTCAACCTGATGACCAAGCTCGACATTCACGACCGGGTCGGGCTGACACGCTTTGCCATCCGCGAGGGGCTGGCCGAACCCTGACACGTTGCGGCATCATTGCCCACCCGGCCGGTGCATCAAGATGCACCCTACGCGACTGAAGGCGAGCATCGAGAATCCCGGTGAACCGGGATCGCGCGGCGCGATCCGTCTGTTTAACCCGGTATGAATGCCGGGCCTAGCGCGTGCGTGGGAGGCTCATTGCGGCCGTCTGGCCGAGCCCTGACGCGTTGCGGCATCATTGCCCACCCCGCTGGTGCTACGCGCCTGAAGGCGAGCATCGAGAATCCCGGTGAACCGGGATCGCGCGCGGCGCGATCCGTCTGTTTAACCCGGCATGAATGCCGGGCCTAGCGCGTGCGTGGTAGGCTCCTTGCCGCCGTCTGGCCGAGCCCTGACGCGTTGCGGCATCATTGCCCACCCAGCTGGTGCATCAAGATGCACCCTACGAGTCTGGCGCGTTGCGGCATCTTTGCCCACCCGGCCGGTGCATCAAGATGCACCCTACGGGTCTGCGAGTTGTCGGCGCGGCTTGCGGGCGACGGCCTGTTTAGCACGCTGAACAAGTGCGGCCCGCAGGCTGGTGCGGGCGCCACGCGGTCGGCGCGCCAATGCAGCGGCCAGGCATGGTGCCGGGCCGCTGCCGGATGAACGTGCCAGGGTCTCGGTCAGTTGCTGCTGACCTCGATCTTGCGAGGCTTGGCCGTCTCCGACCGGTTCAGAGTGATGGTCAGCACTCCGTCGGCCAGGCTAGCGCCGACCTTCTGGGCATCCACGTCGGTGGGCAGCCGGAAGGCACGCGAGTAGCTGCCACGGTAGCGCTCCTGAACGTGGTAGTTCCTGCCCTCGCGCTGCTCACCAGACTCACTGGTGACCGTCACCTTGAGGACGCCGTCCTCCAGGGTGACATCCACGGCGTCCCTGTCTACGCCGGGCAGGTTGGCCTCGATCAGGAAGTGGTCGTCGTTCTCGTAGACGTCCACGTCGAAGCTTCTGGGCCCCTCGCCACAGGAGTCGCCGTCGCAGGCTTCGAACAGACGCGATACCCGCTCCAACTGCCGGAGCGGTTCCCAGGTCAACACCGGGCTGGTCGCCGACCTTCGTGCAAATCGAACCGGAAACATCGTACACCTCCCGAGCCGTTCGTGCGGCTCTCTTGGGTTCAAGGTTACTATTACCGTCGCCCGGATATGTGCAGGCGGCGTGCCAGAGCAGAAGAAAGCCCGTAACCTGTTTTATGGCAGTGAATTACGTCACGCCACTTCGACAGGCCCCGGAGTGGGCAACTGCCATGCTGACACGCCACGACAGGCACGCCGCAACATAACACGCTGTTCAGCAATAGCTTACAGTCTGCCACGCCACAATTGCCGGCC
>JANQGB010000644.1 GCA_028277545.1 Phycisphaerae bacterium
ACCTAACGCCGATCAGGCCGACAGCGACGAAGACGGCATCGGCGACGCGTGTGACGACACCGGCGAGACCGAGCCGGGCGCTCAGCTTCCGGACGTATCCGGTGACGACAGCTCCACGACCGGCGGTGAAGACGAGGCCGGCCAGACTCAGCCGGCTCAGCCCACCGGAACTGGTGGGGGAAGCCGCGGGAAGAACCGCAATTGCGGCACCTTCAAAGGCTTCCCGGCGCTGACTCTACCGCTGGTCCTGCTGGGCTGGATCGGCGCCCGCGGGCGAGCCCGGCGCCAGGCCCGATCGTCGTAGTCCTCGTGCGTCGCGGGTTTTGCACCGCCTGACGGCGGCTGAGGACGTGGCTTGCCAGGACAGTGGTGCGCCACTGGTGAGCACTGCGGGTCGGTTGGTCGCCTATCAGCCCTCGTCGCGCCGCTTGTCGCTCGGCGCCCGGTCGACAAGGCGGCGGTGGGCGCGAAACCGTCGCGGCAGCTTCCAGCCGCATTCCGGGCAGCGTCCGGATGTGTTCCCGGTCAGGTTGTAGTCGCACTTGGTGCAGACATCGAAGTCCGGCGCCTCCGGTCGCGGCCCCAGAAAGCGGAAGCCACACTTCAGGCACTTTCGTCTCAGCGCGAACCCGTCCCCGAGCGGGACCATAAGCAGTACTTGCAGGGCGTAAAACCCGATGTTGCCCAGGACCGCGCCGAGATTACGCAGGCCCCAGATGACCTTGTTGTCGTGGGAGGCGTGACAGTTGGGGCATGTTATCTCGTGCCGCGTCAATGCTGGCGTCCATGTTGCCTGCTGCGTCGCTGCGTACAGCAACTGTCCTGGCGTGCGTCCGCTAGGAATTGCCGTCGCCAGTCAGCCTCTGACGCACCCAGTCGGCTGTTACGCCCTTGTCGGCCAGCAGGTCAGCTATCCCGTTGGAAGGATCGCGCAGCAGGGCCAACAGCAGGTGCTGGGGCTTTATTTCGCCCGCACCGAGTCGGTTGGCGGAATCAACCGCCAGGATCATCGTGTGCCAGAACTCGGGTGAGCGGAACGCCTTGGCCAACTCCTGCTGGTGAACCCACTCGAAGTCCCCATGGCGGGAGTGAGCCAGGTCGTGGGTGGAATCCACACTCGACTGAAGCAGGCTGAGGGCCTTCTCGCGCAGCGTGGCGATGTCCACGCCCTGTTTACTAAGCACCTTGGCCGGTATGCTTTCGGCGTGGGCGAGAATAGCCACCACCAGGTGTTCAGTCCCAATGTAGCGGTGCCCAAACTTGCGGGCCTCGCTGATGGCCAGCGTGACTACCTCCTTGAGTGCCTTGCTGTGTGCCCGGCGGCCCATCGAACCTTCGGCGTTGCCCTCACCCATCTGGGCCCGAACCTCGTGCCGGACACCTTCCAAGTCCACGTCCATGAGCCGCAGTGCTTCGGTGGCCACGCACTCGCCCTCACCGATCAGCCCGAGCATCAGATGGGCAGGGGCCAGGTAATCGTGCCTTAGTTTGCCGGCCTCCAGGTTGGCCAGCGCCATGGCGTGGCGGGCTCGATCGGAGAATCGTTCGTGCACAGGTGTGTCCTTTCATTCCCTGGGGTACCAATCGCAACGCACCACGCGGTGGAAGGCTGGCCCGCTAACTACGCGCCGTGGCGCGTCAGGGCGAGATGATCCGCTAAACCAGGACGCGGTGCAAGCTGTGTCGGGCCGAGCGTCCCGCGG
>JANQGB010000849.1 GCA_028277545.1 Phycisphaerae bacterium
CCGCCGCTCCAGCGCGCACCGTCGTAGCCGTACGTGCCGCCAACCTGTGCGCCGATCAGATCGTTGTCGGTGTCGACGCGCAGCTCACCTGACTCGGCCGTCCCATCCCCATCGTTGTCGGGTATGCCGAACGCTTCCCAGACAAAGTCCTCGGTGAAGTCGAAGTACCGAAGGCCAGCCATGAACGACCAAACGGGCGAAATTTGCGCGCGGCGCACCCACTGGCCGCTGGGTTCGAGTTCCATCCGGTCGCGCCGCATCCGGCGTGCCATGCGGTAGTTGAGCTCGAAACTGTTGAATCGGCTGTCGTACTCAAACTGCGAGAGCGTTGCTCCGTTGAAGGATGGATAAAGTCCAGGGTTAAGTTCTGTCTTCACGAGTAAGGCCGGCCCGCTAAGGGAACCCGTCTGCGAATACTGGCCGCCACCGAAAGCGATGAACTCGGCGGTATGATCACGGTTCTTGAAGTCGCGAAACAAGAAGCGGCCCACCTTTAACCGCGGGCTGGTCTCGGCTCCATCGTGACCCCCGTTCACCGAGAGTTCGCCCGCGGCGAACCCTTGGATCGATGTTTGCACGCGGTTCTGCTGGCCAAGGACCAACTCGTTACTCCGCCAGATGCGATCCATCAGCACTGCATCGACTTCGGCAAACCAAAACCCGCGGCGGAACCACGTGCCGGTGCTTTCCAGGAGCGCAGGCTGACAATCGTAGTAACGGTAGACGTCGTCTTCGGCGTCGGACTGAGGCGAGGGCTGCAGGAGTTCACCTTGCACTCCTTCGGGGAAGGGCTCCAGCACATCGGTCGGCATTCGATTCTGGCTCTTCCTTTTGGCTGGCCAGCCCGATGCCTTACCGCTGCGCTTAGGCAGTGGTAACTAATAGAATCAGGACCGGTAGCAGAATCAGGGCAGTTGCGGAGAACACGGTCGGACCACGGCCCGAGCGCGGAGCGAGGGCGCTCCGGGTGGGGCTGGCCGAACTGCAATTAACCGTGTGCCGCATTTCGCAAAATACTCCAAGAACCCCTCCTTATATCGCATATCGGGGCTGGTTTGCAAGAGAAATCCTCAGAAAAGAGTGTGTATATTCTCGCGAGCGCGGCGCTTGAGTGCGGGACAGGTCGCCGCGGCGTGCCGATCCTGCTACTCCTGGCCGCGTTCCATGCGCTGCCGCCAGGCGGGCATCTGGTCCAGCCCGGCCTCCGCCCATAATCCGGCGCCTCGTCGCCTGGCACGCTGTTCCAAGGCTCGGAATTGACGCTTGTACGGATGATCGAAACGCCAGTCCGCGTAGGCGTACCCCTCCCGCAGCAGCACCTCGTTGAACATCTCGCCGGACGATTCCAGGATTATGTAGCCCAGCAGGCGCCCGTACTTGCCACGACTCTTGTGCGGTGCCAGAACCACACGAACGCTCTGCCCTCTCAGGCTGCGCCTGGCGAAGTCGGACGCCTCGGCCCCGAAGTGCATGCCACCCTCGCTGCTGCCGGCCGCTTCAGGCGCGTCCACGCCCCACAGGCGCACCCGGGTGATCGGATCCTGGCGATCGGCGACATCGATGTCGACGGTATCACCGTCCACCACGCGAGCCACCTCGAAGACCTGGTTGTGATAGCGGGTATAGTCGTCCTGGTGCTTCAGCAACCCGAAGCCGCGCTCGCAGACCACCAGGCCCGCCCCCAGCGCCAGCAGCACGGCCAGCGCGGGACGACGTCGCCAGAACTGCGGCATGCGGATGGAAACGGGATGACTGCGGCGAAGGATCACGGCAGGCTGCTACTCGTCGTCGTTGGCTGCGTCGGTCTTGTCCAGGT
Source organism: Phycisphaerae bacterium (assembly GCA_028277545.1). GTDB lineage: Bacteria > Planctomycetota > Phycisphaerae > UBA1845 > UBA1845 > JANQGB01. Next base: position 1,817 of record JANQGB010000849.1, read on the forward strand.
CGAAGGCGCTGTGTACTACCTGGAGCGCCCGCGGCCCGTCCTGGTGTCGCACCACGCAACTGATAACAATCTCGCTGGTGGAGATGACATCGATGTTGATTCCCGCTGCCGACAGCGCCGCGAACATCCTGGCTGCCACGCCGGTATGCGAACGCATGCCGACGCCGATGGCGCTGACTTTGGACACGTCCTCATCGATCTCTACGCCGCCGGTCCCCAGAGTATGACAGACGTGCTCGCAGGCAACCCGGGCCTCAGCAAGGTAGGCCGTTGTGGTGGAGAACCCGATGTTGGCG
>JANQGB010000948.1 GCA_028277545.1 Phycisphaerae bacterium
TTGCCCTCCCAACTGTACACACCGCCGCCGTCTTCATTGGCCCAGCCCCCGCTGAAGGAGCAGTTGGCCACGCTGGGATTGCTGCGATAGATGTAGATGCCGCCGCCATACTCACCCGTACCGTTACTTATGGCGAAACCCTCAGCCACGGTGCCCGCGGTTTCGCCGCTGTGAAAGAAGAATCCCCTACCGGCCTGCTCGCAGTCGATTATGCAGTATTCAGGACCGTTCTCGGAGCGAAGGCGGATGAGCCGCCCGCCCAAATCGAGGTCCCGGTTGCCCTGGCCGGTATACGTACCATCTGCAACCACAACTGTGTCGCCTTCGTAGTATGCGGCATCATTAATCCCTGCTTGGATGGTGGCTTTCGGGCCGTGCTCCCCATCCCACTCCGAGGTGAGGCCGTCCCAGCTATCGTCGCCGATTGTGTTGACGTAGAGAGTAGCCGGCCCGCGGAGCGGGTCGCGGCCCTCGGCGTACTCGTCGAGGTTCGCCAACCCATCGCCGTCATCATCAACCTGCGGGTCGCCGGTGATCGAGGAGACGAAGTAGCGCTGCTCCCAGAAATCGGGCAGGCCGTCGCCGTCCGCGTCAGAGAATTCGTCGGCTCCCATATCGACGAGGCCGTCAATAGTACGAGGTTCGCCGTCCATATCGTCGCCATCAGCGTAGTCGGCGTCCGGATCGCCCGCATGGCGACATGGTGAGCCGGCCTGCAGATGCACCGCGCCGCGAACGAACAGCGGGTCGGCATCGATGTTGCCCTCGCCTGCGAAGCCCCCTTCCACGTCACAGGCGCTGACTATGGGATCGCCAGAGCCGCCTATCGAGTCAGGCACGTTGGCCCACAGAATGCTGTTGGTCATTGCCGGGATACTACCGGGTTCGTTGTATATCCCGCCGCCTTCATCCTTTGCGTAGTTGTCGACAAGCGTGCAGTGGGTCAGTGTGGGGCTGCTGTTGGCGGAATTGTATATGCCGCCACCAACGGCGTCGGCCCAGTTCTGGCGGAAGGTGCAGTTGACGGCTGTCGGGTTGCTGCCGTCATGATTGTACATCCCCCCGCCGCCTTCATAGGCCCAGTTCGCGATGAAGGTGCAGTTGATCAATGTCGGGCTGCCGCCGGAGTTGTACATGCCGGCCCCATTGCGATCCACACTGCCGCCATCAGCCATTCCGCCGGTGATAGTGAAGCCGTCCAGCAGGGCCGCCTCGTCAATGCCCCAGCTCATGGTCACGTGGTAGCAATTCTCGACGTTGTTGGTGAGGTCCGGACTGTTCTTGGGCGTGTCATCTCCAGCCAAGTCGCCAGTCAGGACAGAGGTGGTGGCATCGACGTCGCGCAGGTCAGGGTCAGGCGCACCGAGCCCCGCAAAGCCCCCGCGGATGGCCACTCCGTCGAGGAGTTGGAAGGTGGCCGATCTCGGGTCATCGGCGTGGGTCCGCTGAGCGGGCGTATACCTACCAGCGGCCACACGAATCTCGTCCCCGCGGATGGCAACGTCCAGCGCGTCCTGAAGCTCATCGTAGGCCGTGTCCCACGCCTCGCCGTCGCCGTCCTCTGGCGCATCGTCGTCCACGTAGATCAGGCGGTAGCACTCGTCAGGAATGCCGTTCTCGTCCCTATCTGCCGACGTACCTTCGGCTATGTCGCAACTGTCTGGCACTTCGTTGCTGTTGCAGTCATAATCCAGCTCATAGGCCAGGGCGCAGACATCGCCCACGCCGTCCTCATCGCAGTCCTCCTGATCCGGGTTGGGATGTACCGGGCAGTTGTCGTAACAGTTGCTCAGTCCGTCATCGTCCGGGTCATCCCCGGAGTCATCCGGACGTTCGTACGCCCCCATGTCGATGATGGGCATCGTGCCGGTCCCGGTATCGACTACACAGGGATCGTCCACATAGCGTGGGCTGCCGTCGAGATCCGTCGTGACCGTCACGGCCCCGTTGTCGCCGGCGTCAATACAGGGGGAGCCGGGCAGGAGCCGCAGATCATCATCCTCTGTGCCGGCGATGCCGTCCGGGCCGGCAGGGTCGACGAAGCGCGGGTTGTCGCCGATGTTGCCAACGCCGCCGAGGCTTTCGGTCCAGCCTTCGACGCAGGAGTAGTCTACTCCTGGTGTACCTCCCCAGAGCTGAGCCGATTTGTGCGTTGCTCCATCATGGGTTCTGTTACCCCACAAGATGCAGTTGGTCACCGTCAGGCTACTGCTGTCGAAGTTGTACACCCCGGCGCCGGAGGCGGCGGTGTTCGCACTGAACGTGCAGTTGGTCATCGCTGGACCACCGCTGGAGTTGTTGTAGATTCCGCCGCCATCGCGTCCGCCGAAGTTGCCGCTGAACGCGCAGTTGGTCATCGTCGGGCTGCCATCCCCCGAGTGGTATATCCCGCCGCCATCGTAGTCGGCGTGGTTGCCGCTGAGCGTGCAGTTGCTCAACGTTGGGCTGCTGTACTCATAGTTGTACATTCCACCGCCGCGCGAGTCGGCCCAGTTGTCGCTGAAAGTGCAGTCAGTTAGGGTAGGACTGCTGCTGTACTCGTTGCACATCCCGCCGCCATAGGAAGCCGAGTTCTGGCTGAACGCGCAGTCGGTGAGCATCGGGCTGCAGCCGTCACGACTGTACATGCCGCCGCCGTCGTGATTAGCAGTGTTGTCGCTGAACGTGCAGTTGGTCAGCGTCGGGCTGCTGTCGGCTTTGTTGTACATTCCGCCGCCGTTACTGGCCCACTGCCCGGTAAAAGTGCAGTCGAGCAGTGTCGGACTGCTGCCCGACTCGTTGTACATTCCACCGCCCGAATGCGAGGTCGCATTCCCGGCAAACGTGCAGTTGACGAGCGTCGGACTGCTACCCTCGTTGCACATTCCGCCACCCGACGTCGCCCAGTTGCCTATGAAGGTGCAGTTCGAAACCGTCGGACTGCCGCCGGAGTTGTACATTCCGCCGCCCCCACCTTGCGGGTTTCCCGGGGCCCCTCCTTCGGCGTTGCCGCCAGTGATGGTGAAGCCGTCGAGGATGGCTGGATAGCCAGCTTGACTGCCTATTGCGACGTGGAAGGCGTTTTCGTCTCTCGATGGATCCCACACAGTGCCAACGTCGTCACCGTTCAGGTCACCGCTGAGCGTGGAGTCGTAGAGAGCCGGATCGCGCAGTTCGGGGTTCTCGGGGTCTGCCAGACCGGCGTAGCCCCCGGAGACAGTCACCCCAGCAACAAGCTGAAACGTCTTGGTGCGAGCAAATCGCGGATCTGCCCGAAGCGAGGGGTAATACGTGCCGCCGGCGACGCGGATCTCGTCGCCGGTGGTGGCTAGACTGAGGGCATCCTGCAAGTCGTGGAAGGGGCTGTCCCAGCTCGTACCCAGGCCGTCGGTCGCGGCGTCATCGTCGACGTACCAGACAACCGAGGCAGGAAGTTCGGCAACACGGAACCCCATGCCAGGGCCCTCGACATCCGGCTCGGTATAGCTGCGACGCGCAGCACGCAGTCCAACGCCCGCGTCGGCGAATGACCCGCCCCGCACTCCGCGATACTCGTCGTAAACCGTCTGTTCATTCCACTCCCACACATTGCCCCCCTGGTCGAACGTGCCATAGGGGCTATCCGAGTTGTGGTGCTCGCCGATCTCGGTGCGCCAGCGAGGTGGGCCGATGGTGTAGTCGGTCGCCGGGATCCAGTAAGTCGCGTTGTTGCCCGGGTCAGGGTCGATGAGATCGTTGCTCGGTTCGCTGTCGCTGCTGGTGGGGTAGTCGAAGTAGTTGCCCGTCACGCCGTCGTTCATGTGATACGCCGCCTTGTACCACTCGTCCTCCGACGGAATGATCCAGGTGGCGTCCGGCTCACGGGTGACCTCCATCAGGTCCTCCCACGATGTCGCGCCGTTGAGGGAATAGGATCCGTCCTCGGTAAGCCACGCGTCCTGGACGGGATCGCCAGTAAGCGTCCCCGCCGGCTGGCCGTTATGCATCCAGTTGGCAAAACGAGCCGCGTCGCCCCACGAGACGAAGTTCACCGGCCGGTCGGCCCTGCCCGGGGCCACGCTGTACGTGTCGCCGCCCGGCAATCCGATAAACTCAATCTTGCACCCTCGACTGTTCGACCACATGTTCGTGCTGTACAGCCCGTACATGTCTAGCTGAGCCACGGCATTGAGGAATTCCGTATACTGCCCGGCCGTGATCTCGAACTTGCCGATCTTATACTCGTAGTCCACTGCGCCACAGATCCGGTCCGGGCCGGCGCCTCCTGCTCCGTCTCCCGACAACTCCCCAGCGTTGCCCACATTGCCGACGGGCACGGTCTCGATCACCACGTCCGCCGGGGCAACCCCGGCACAGGCCAAAGACACTGTTGCGGCAGTTGCGAGTGAAAGAAGATTCCGCATGAGTGTGTCCTCCTCCGGATGGAAGCTTAAGAGAGGCAGTGCGCCTCCGCTTTGGCGCTTAGAACCTATCCCAAAACCTGATTGAGCAGCAGCAAGGTGCAGCCCAGGTGACGGAATCCTCGAAACATCGTGGTCGATTTCTCCCAGCGAATGCAGAGTCGCCGGAAGTGTTGAATCCAGCCGATCGTGCGTTCCACCGTCCAGCGGCGGCGATAGCGACGAAGACTGTGCCCGTCTTGCGTCTGGTTCTCGGGTCTGCGATTCGAGCGGTGCGGCGAGATCATCTCAATACCCTGGTGCGCCAACTGCTCGTCCAGTGGATCGCTGTCATACGCCTTGTCGCCGATGACGCGCGGCGGCATGCACCCCGTCCGCATGAAGTCGAACAACTGCTGCACCAGCTTGCTCTCATGGACTTGCGCCGACGCCGTGTCGATCGCCACTGGAAGGCCGCGTGCGTCCACCAAAACCATGATTTTCACGCCTGTTCCGGCCTTGGTGCAGCCGATGCCGTCACCGCCGCCCCGCGCCTTGCTGAATGTCCCGTCGATGAAGCATTCGTACAGGCGATAGCCGTCCCGCTCTTCGACGACTCGGCCCGCGTCGCGCATGATGTCCTCGAAGACACCGTCACGCACCCAGTTTGAAACCATCGATGTACAGTGCTCTTGGAACCGAATCGCTTCGGCAGGTCATTCCATTATGCGCCGTTGTCGAGAATCCAGAAGACGCCGCGAAGCACCTGCCGATAGTCCGCCGGAGGACGGCCTCCCAATGGGCTCTTCACAGGCTTGGGCATCCGTTCCGGCAGCCAAGCCAGTTGTTCTTCCGTGATTGTTAGCATGATGCAGTTCTATACGATCAACTGCAGCAAGAGGTTCTGGGATAGCTTCTAGAGTCTATCGAAATCGCTTGATTTGCACAACTGTTGAAGCCATACTGTAACATGCGGTGAGGTGCGTTCAGATTCGTCATTGCAGTGTGCCTTATTGCGTTCAGGTCATCGGAGAGTCGGGCAGCAGTGTGGGCGAAGCCCAGGAAGCGACCGACCGTGCGGGAGGGCATCTGGTAGATGTCGAATCCGCCACGGTCGATTTTCAGGCTGCGGCGTAGTCGAAGTTGAACTCACCGGCCGCCAAAGTCTAGCTGTACGGCGGGCAGCAGAAGTGGGCGGGCGTGCCGTCTACTCAATCGATCTAACGGCCGCGGAGTGATCACCAGTCGCCCGGCAGGGTGGTGCCAGGCAAGTATGCCTAAGCGGTTGCCGTCAGGCTGAAGACTCTTGCGTGAGGCCGACGCCTGCAATCGAGATCGTGTCTGCGCGTCTGAGGCGCCGCGTGGACGCCTACGCCCCGAATGCCAGGAGCAAGGCCGTGGCGTCGACTAGGTCCGCGTCCCCGTCACCGTCGCTGTCGGCTCGTTCGCAACATGGATCCGTGTACGCCGCTCCCGGGCCGGTGAGGCATTGCTCCAGGTAGCTCCAATCGTCCAGGTCGATCGAGCCGTTGTGGTCATAGTCCGTCGGCGCGTACTCGACGCCCTCGGTCGGGCGGGAGAAGCGAACGTAGTCGAACTGTGCGATCAGGTCCCTGTTTCCGGGAGGGCTAGTGACCAGTACCTGGTTGAACTCCTCGGCACCACCGGGATAGCCCGATACAGAAGACCAATCGGTGTACGCTATCATGCCCACCTGCACCGTCTCGGGGAGGTCGTCGCGAACAATGGTGCGTGCCAGCTCCCAGTCCTCACCTTCGAAGCGCCGATACAGTTCGTAGGTATCACCGGTCCGGTCGATACGCAGGTCCACCCATCCGATCGCGCCGGGCGTCAACTTCAGTACCGAGATGCCGTCGACGGTGTTCTTGGTTTCGATTTGGGCGGTGCCGGGAGAGTTGCCTGTGCCTGTCGTGATGAACAGCCAGTTTTCCTGCAAGGGGGTCCATTCACCCGGCGCTTCGTGGCGCGGCGTGCGAATCATGATGCCGGCCAGCGAGAAGTTGCTGGTTGGGACGTCGGACGACAGGCCCGCTGCCTGCACGCGTGAGGTAACGGAGAACGAGCCCGTCACCTCCTTGTACAGGTAGACGCCCCGGTAGTCCTGGAACCAGGTGGACACCTCTGGTTCCACGTACAGCGCGCCGGGGGCGGTGGTGTCCACATCCAGGATCGAAATCTGCGACGGCCAGTCGTCGACAACCGTCTCGTTGGTCCAGGCGGTTAGTGTGGTGGTGTCGTCGAACTCATCGTTCAAGGCGGCCACGTCGTCGCAGAATGGTTGAGCCGGCGCCGGGGTGACGGTGCAAACGGTCATGGCAATCGTGCCGCACAGAACCGTTCGGGAGGCTAGTCCGCGAACGCAGGGAGCAGAGCTGGCGACAGGTTTCCGGAAAGACAGGAACTCGAACATCATTATCCCTCTGCCTTCAGGCGGGCGACTTACGCCGCCGCTAGCGCTTCTTCTTATCGCATACACAGCGTATGGTCCATTTGAGCGAGCCCGGCTTGATATAGCCGCCTCTTTCGTCCCCGGCGGTGAAGTACATGCCCATCTGCTCCCAGTTTTCCGTCTTCGGTCCTGTGTAAGGGCGCAGGTCATCCGATGGCAACCGCATTCTCTTGCGCTGGAACTTTTCGGTAACATACTTCAGCGTGGGCTCGAGCGTCATCGCGCCGGTTTCGATATAGACCTCAAAGTTGCGGTTTCGGTAGCCGGCGTATGCCCAGACGTTGACCCAGATCGACGCGTAGGCTTTGCCGTCGGTGGACTTCCCGGACGGAGCCGGGCCGCGCAGCAGCATTAACGTGCCGTCCCTTGGATTGCACCTGTACCGGCGCAGCCACTTAAGAAAAACGTTGTGCACGGTGCGAGACCGGAAGTTGTTGAACTCATGCCAGTAGGTGTTGACGGCCTCCGCACTGCCGCCATCGTCCGTCGGCTCGATCTTCCAGAACCCGAACATCAGCGAGGAGTCGCGTGCCCAAACATCGCCGGTTCTGGTCCATTCCGGGGCGCCGCCACCGGCTTCTCCACCGCCCCACTCATCTGCTACTCCCTGCGTGGTCTGCTTTTGCAGGCGCCATCGCTTCAGGCCGTGCGGATCAACGGCCGTAAAAGGCCCGTTGCCGACGTAGGTAAACGCATTGCCCAACCCAGCATCGTCGCCCCACGGCCCGAGCGCGTCCTGGCTGGTGAACCGGCCGGACACAGGATCGAGATAGCGGCTGCGGTAGAA
>JANQGB010000978.1 GCA_028277545.1 Phycisphaerae bacterium
CGGTCAGCGGGTCCACTGCCAGCAGGATGCCTCCTGATGTCACCGCGTACAGCACGTTACGACCGGAGTCGTAGGCCAGGCCCGAGACGTCCGGGACGCCGATGTTGCCGACCACGGAGCTGATCAGGAAGGTGTCGAGATCGATGACCACGAGCTGGCTGTCCTGATGATCCAGTGTCAGCACGCCGTAGAGTACGAACCCGGTGCCGGGAATCCGGGTCAGGCCGCGAACGGTTGTGAGGCCGTTCCCGTAGGGCCCCAGGAACTCGCCGGCGGCGTCGCTGTCATTGATGCGCCAAAGCCCGCCCAGGGATTCGTCGGCTGCCAGCAGGGTCGGACACACGGTCGTCAGACAGCCGGTGCCGGGCCCCATGAACTCGCCATCCTGGGCCGCACACTCGCTGGCGGTCCCTTCGCCGCACAGCCCGTCACCCAGGCAACAGGCCCCCAGGACATCGTCGCATAGATCGCCCACCCCGTCGCCGTCCGCGTCGGCCTGGTCGAGGTTGGCTATGGTCGGGCAGTTGTCGCAGCCGTCACCCAGCGTGTCACCGTCGGTGTCGTCCTGGTCGGCGTTGGCGTCGAACGGGCAGTTGTCACACTCGTCGCCCACGCCGTCGTTGTCCAGATCGAGTTGGCTGGCGTTGAACAGCAGCCGGCAGTTGTCACAGGCGTCGCCGGTCTGGTCGCTGTCAGTGTCGAGCTGCCCGGCGTTGGCGACCTGCGGGCAGTTGTCGCGTTCGTTCAGTACGCTGTCCCGGTCTATGTCGTTTTCGAAGTCGCATACGTCACCCACGCCGTCGGCGTCCGAATCCGTCTGGGCGGTGTTCGCCTCCAGCGGGCAGTTGTCGCACTCATCGCCCACGCCGTCGTTGTCGGTGTCGACCTGGCCACGGTTGACGTGGTCGGGGCAGTTGTCCTCTTTATTGGGGACGAAGTCCGCGTCGTCATCCAGACCGAATTCGAAGTCGAAGAAACGCTCCGGGAAGCGGTACTCCCGCCGGTAGGGGTAGTCGGTGGCAGTGTCCGGGTCGGTGCCGAAGGTTTCCTCGGTTTCGTCTGGCCAACCGTCGCTGTCACTGTCCGGTACTCCGACATAGTCGGGGTTCTCGTTGGGCGTGAGGGGGTCGAGGCCGAACTCGATCTCCATCGTGTCCGGGAATCCGTCGCCGTCGGTGTCCAGCAAGGGGTTGATTTGATCGCCTGTGGTGTCGATGGCCTGGGCGGCCGGGCCCAGCTTTCCAAAGACCTTCTGTACTGCCGAGGACTGCCCACCGACCAGGTCTTTGCCAACGACGTAGGCCTCCAGGTCCACCTCCTCCCAGATGTCGTACGAGATGAAGCCGAATCCGCCGTCACCCCAGTTCGTACCCCACGAGTTCATTATCTTGACGGCCCGGAGGGAGTCGTCGTAGCCCACGACAAACACCGAATGAGCCAGCCCTTCCGACTGCTCGACCGTGTCGTAGACGTCACCGGGGCCGAGCTGCGTGAACCGAGTGCCGACGCGCAGGGTGACCACTACCGGGATTTCCTCGCTGAGATAGCTGCGGATGGTGTCGACGTCCCGCTCGACCTGACGAAAGTAGGCGATCCGAAAGTCCGACGCCTGGGCCAGGGCCTGTTCCGGCGGCGGCGACTGGCAGTCGTCGACCGAGTAGGGGACCTCTTGCCAGGTGGCACAGCCGGTGTCCCGCAGCAGCACGAACAGGTCGGAAAGGAAGGTACCGGACGCCTCGCAACTGTTGAACCGCGAGCGCCCCAGGCTGAAGGCGTTGACCTGGTTGAAGACGAAGGTCGGGCTGAAGTGTCGGTCGGTCCGATCCAGTTCCACCCACCCGTCGACGTTGGCCGCCGCCAGGTAGGTCATGAGTCCGTAGCTGCCGGCCCAGCCGACGCAGGAGTTCAGCAGGCCCTGGTTACAGGGGGTCGGCACGTGGGTAGACAGGTCAACCTGGGCGGGGCGTTCGTCTTCGCGAATCGCCCGGGGGAGGGCTGGTGAAGGAATCGAGGCGTAGCGGGGGTTGGCCTTGGCGCCGGTGGTGAAATCTGCCGCGGCACCGCAGCCGGCCAGGTGGTTGCTGCCGTCGTCGGGGCTCTCGCGGTTGGAGTTGTCCTCGATCTCGGGGTCGTCCTGGACGTGCCCGCCGCCGCCGCCACCGCCTCCACCAGTCGCACAGTTGGTCAAGGGAAGTGCCAGAGTGGCCAACAGCAACGCCACAAGCGCCTGGTGGGATCTCATCTCCCGTCGCCTCCTGTGATCTGTCACTTGGCTCGGCTCCGGGCAGGGCGCCGATGCCTCCAGCAACAGCCTATAATACAGGCTAGGCAACTACAAACGGAAACGGTGTTGCACCGCGGGATCGGCCGCCGGCGATGCAGGCCTAGTCCTGGGCGTCCTGGTACTCTTCCAGCCAGGCCATCTGAATCGCTTCCAGCTTGGCTTCGTTGGAGGCCCGGGGATCGTCTTTGAACTCCTCGAGTTCGCAGACCCAGGTGTGCAGGTCGGTAAACCGAGCGGTCAGCGGATCGGTGTTGGGAAACCGCTCGTGCAAGAGAATGCCAATATCTTCTGTATCCGTCCATTTGAGCGAGGGAGGCATCAGGAGTCTCCATGGCCGGGATCGCGAGGCTGCCGGCTCTGAACTCTGTTGTTCCGAGGCGTCAACGCCAACGCGCCGGTGCTGGGCACAGTCCGGAGTATGTCGAGGCATCAGGTGAGACGACGTTGTCACCTGCCTTGACCTGGCGCGAAGCGGGTCTCACCGCGTTCCAGAGGATGTCTCGCTGATCGCGCTACCCGGCCTCCTGCTCACAGCGGCCTCGTTCCGTGTCTCCGCGCTTGGGATCGACCTTGGCCAGTACCCAGCGCCGAAAGCACGTGAGTGGCCGGGTCAGTCTACGGTGGGCCCGAACAGTCCAGGGGCGCCGGTATGACTCCTCCAGTTCCTGCGGCGTAAGCAGATCCGGGCGGAAGCGGCGGCGGAGTTTTCTCAGTTGATAGCGGTCGCCCTGCTGGAAGCGGCGGCACAGCCATCGCCCGACTACCGTGCGTTCCAGCCATCCTATCGGCCAGGGCCAGCTGATCTGGAAGTCGATCAGGTAAGGCCGCCCGTCCTCTCCCACCAGGACGTTCTGCCGCTTCTCCAGATCGACGTATGCCATACGCCGCTCGTGAATCGTCGCGATCATCCCCTCAAGACGGGTGAAGAACTCGTCGTTCACCTGCTCGCCTTTGCGCAGTTCGTGACCGGGGACGAAGTCGTGCACGATCCCGTCTTCACCCACCATGCCCAGCAGGGCGGGAACGCCGCTCACATCGGCCAGCCGGGTGAACAGGTCAGCCTCGTGTCTAGCCAACAGTCGGCCGGTCCAGCCGAGCGGCAGACCCAGGAAGCCGACCCTGCGCCCGATTTTCAGCACCGCTTGTCGCCCGTTGCCTTCGTATAGCCCTGTGGCGGCGAAGAAGTCGTGCTTGAAGGTGCGTACGTGACGGAGCGTCAGGCCGCCCACCTCGACTTCGGCGGGCATCGGCTCGGCTCCCAGGGCCTTCAAGCAATCGGGTACCGTCTGATTCTTAGCCACGCAGGTTCTTCCTCGTTGTCTTGCCTGACGCCGCGGGCCGGATCTGTCGTGGCCGGCTCCGTCCGCCGCGCTGAGTGCGAGCTACGGTGCACCAGGCGCTGGCTGGCGGGCTGCATTGTAGGTGTTCCGGCCGGGACCTCCAGACCGGGGTAGCTGGTGGTCGACGCGCGGTCTTACGCACCGCGTAGTCCACTCTTGCCGCCAGCCCGCGTATCGGTCGAACTTCGCGCCGCGAGTTCGGTCTTATGGGATTCAAGACTCATTCTACTTCCGTTGACCTGATGCCACCGGAGGAATCCTGGGAGCCTATCCAGGCCATCCGGCGTGAGCACCGCCGACAGGTGCGGCGCTGGATGCCCCACGTCACGCTGCTCTACCCATTTCGCTCGCCGGAGGAATTCGATGACGCCGCCGGCGAGATTGGAGAGGCCTGCCAGCGCATAGCGCCGTTCGAGACCTGCCTGGCCGAGTTCCGCAGCTTCCACCACGGGCGGGGCAGCCACCGGATGATGTTTTCGGCGTCGATCGGCACGTCGTCTTGGGCGCCGTGTGACAACTACTGGTCCCGCTCGGCCTGGCAGCTCCAACATACCTGGAAGTCGCAGGGGTTGTGCTCCTGGCAGCGCGGGCAGGTCCAGGCGTCGTCGATGGGCGATGATTGTCCGCGCTCAATCCGGCGGCGGGCGTCGGTGATCAGGTACCGCAGGTCGAACAGGAACTCGCTGGGCACCAACAGGTCGCAGCCGGAGGCGCCGAATGCGCCGCGTCTCTCGCGGGCGTAGAAGGGGACGTACTCTGCTATCATGATCGACTCGACGAGTGGGATGGGAAGCGGCTCGTGCATTGCCGGGTCTACGACGAACCAGTTCTCCGCCGGTCGATGACTGTCTGTGCTGAAAGGATGATCACACGCCGGGCAGACCTGCTGTTTGGCGCCGGCCAGTCGTTGGCCGCACGACTGGCACTCGAGCCCGAAATCCGGCAGTGGCAGTTCCTGGCCGGTGAATTGTGGATCTCGTAGACGGGTCCAGGTCTGGACGATCCGGTTCATGTCCAACTCGGTGGCGCATTCGGGGCAACGGTGCTGGGGGAGGCCGCGCAGCAGGTACCCGCATGAGGGGCAGCAGAGCCCCCAATCCGGGATGGGGAGCTTGAGCAGGTCGATTTCCATGGACCGAGATTGTAGCAGAGGCGATGACCGTCTGCTGAGGGCATACGTGGCGTAGTAGGCCGGCTATGCCTTGGATTCCGCAGGCATTTCGGGGACTTCGTAGCCCTCGGGCAGCGGTTTGGTGAACTTGCACTTGGGGTACTTGCCGCAACCGAGGAACTTGCCGCTGCGCCCCGTACGGATCAGCATCGGCTCGCCGCATTCGTCGCAGGGCAGATCCGTGGGGATAGGCTTGGGGCGAACGGGGGGCGGCATTTCGATCTCGGCCTGCTTCTTGGCGGCGCCGCGGAGATTCACCGAGCAGCGACACTTGGGAAAATTGGTGCAACTATAGAAAGGTCCAAAGCGACCGGACTTGAGCAGCAGTTCGTTGCCACACTGCGGACAGCCCAGCGGACCCTCCGGCCAGGTTTCCACGACCGGTTTGCCGGTTCGCGTCCAGGCGAAGCCGGGCGGTGGCGGACCCAGGGCCTCGAAGTCGACCTTGCCTTCCGGTGTCTTGGGGATCGAGCTGGGAATGCCCCGGCGGCCGGATTT
>JANQGB010001031.1 GCA_028277545.1 Phycisphaerae bacterium
GCCTGCCGCTGGAGCACGAAGTCGCGCACCAGCAGGAGCACCGGGCGGTCACCATCGTCGGTGACCACTACTTCGAAGCGGACGCCCTGAGCGTCGGCCGGCGCATCCGGAAACTCGACCCGCCGCCAGATCACGTCACGCAGCGAAATCTCCCGCCCATCAAGGGTGATCTGGTCAACCGCCAGCGAGGTGAACTCCGGCCTTCCTTCGGCCTCGACCGGGGCGAAGAGCCGGTACCGATCGTGAGCGGCTACATGCAGCGCAAAATCAGGCAGCGTGGCGGCGCGGGCCGACGCGCCGCGAGCTGACAGCTCCACCTCCATGCGCCAGGGGCTTTGGCCATTGCCCTCGACGCTGCCCACGGTGACGGTCTCGGCAACCTCGGCGCCCTGCACTCGGTACGCGGAAGAGCTGGACGGCACCTGCGCTGGCGGCGCGGAGCGCCGGTCGGCCATCGAGGGCTGGGTCGTGGTGCCCGGACCCGTCTGCGGCCTGCTGCCGTCAACAGCGTCGGCCGGCTGAGTGGTGTCCGCCTCGGGCGGCCTGACGGGCGCGGGCCAGATCGCATTGGAGACGAACATCCACGCAAAGAACGCGACGAACGACCACAACAACGCCCGGAATACTATGCCTTTCTCCATATGTTCAAACTCTTGCTGCCGGCCTGTATCGAAGCATCAGACAACGCGACGTCCGGGCCGGCATGCCTCCTTGGGTTTGAAGGTAGGAATCATTCCACTGGCTCGTGGCCCACCCGTATACTGCCGGCGGATGAACCGGTCAGCGACCGTCCAACAGGCGGGTGCCCAGGAAGTCGTCCAGGTCGGGAACTGCCAGGATTCTCTTGACCGCTTTCTCAGTGTCGTACTCGATCCGGACGAATTCGACAGTCGCCCAGTAATCCTCGTCGTCGGGGTGCAGGTGACCAGGTGCCGGATTGTCCGCGTCAGCCGGAGGTACCCGGTCGCCTTTTTCATAAACCACCACGTAACTGGCCCGCGGATCGCGGTCCCGGGGCTGACCGACGCTGCCAACGTTGATGATGGACTTCTCTTCCAGCGTAATCACGTAGCGGTTCAGCTCGGGCAATTCGCCGGGCGGGTCGAAGTACGGATCGTCGAGAAACACGCCTGGCACATGCGTATGCCCGACCAGGCAGGCGTGGTGCGTATCCTCCAGGTGGTCAAAATTCGCCAGAATCTTGTTGGGGTTGGTGTAGACGTCCTCGGCGAACAGGTACTCGTTCACCGGGCGTCTCGGCGAGGCGTGGACCAGCAGCAGACCGTTGTGATCCTGGCGGATGGGCAGCCGGCCCAGTGTCTCCCAGCGGCGATCCCGCTTGGCCTTGCTGGACTCCTCCTCAAAGACCTGGCGAGTCCAGAAACAGGCCCGCTCGGCGCTCATGTTGAAGTTGTACGGCTCGTAGAAGACGGCGTGGTCGTGATTGCCGCAGAGGATCGCCCCGCAGCGCTCGATCACCTGGTCCAGGCACTCCTTGGGGCTGGCCCCATAGCCGACGATGTCGCCCAGGCAGGCAATCTCCTTGATACCGCGGCGGTCGATGTCGGACAGGACCGCCTCCAGGGCATCAATATTACTGTGAATGTCAGAGATTACGGCGAACACGTTCCCGGCCGATTTCCTGCCCCGCGCGTCCCACGGTCGGTCTCGCGCCCGCGCCAACGGGGATGGCTGCGCGGAAAAAAAGATGCTATGCGGAGCCAAGGGGCACGTCAATGGCCTCTACCGGGCTCACGAGGCGCTGCCGGGAGACCGCAAGCGCCCATTTGCCGCCTCGCAGCAACGAGTGACCGGCCAGCGATATGACTCGGTCACCGGCGCAGCCACCGCCGGTCGCGGTCTGCACGCATGGGCCGTTTAGTCAACCACTTACTGGCTAGATGTCGGCCAGGTTCTCCGCTCGCCTCCAACGATTCCAGCACTGCGGGCTGGTTTTCAAACCGAAAGATGGGTAAACTCCCCGCCGAAACGGGGGCGGACGGCGATCGTCCCGGCGGGCAACGGTGCTGAGCGGAAGCGATCACCCGCCGTGAAGCGGCTTGGCTGGATACCATGAAGTTTGCACTGGTGGACCGCGTTCTGGAGTGCGTACCTGGCGAGCGGATCGTCGCGGTGAAGGCGGTGAGCCTGGCGGAGGAGTACCTGGCCGACCACTTTCCCACTTTCCCGGTGCTTCCCGGCGTCCTGATGCTCGAAGCGCTCACCGAGGCGGCGCGGTGGTTGGTCTGGCGAACAGAGGGGTTCGCCCACAGCATGATCTTGCTTCGAGAGGCGAAAAACGTTACATACAAAAGCTTCGTCGCGCCCGGGCAGACGCTGCGGGTGGAGGTCGCCGCCCGACGCGTGGCGGCTGGCGAAAGTGAGTTCACTGGAGCCGGGTACTGCCAGGAGACCCAGGTGGTCAAGGCGCGGTTCGCCCTGAGCCACTGGAACCTGGCGGACAAGAGTCCCAACCTTGCCCCAGTCGACCGGCGGCTAGTGGAGTCAGCCCAGTCGCGTTGGGCGCTAATAGACGGCGCGGAAGCAGTAGCCGGGGGCAGCGCGGCGGGTAGTTCCGGTTAGAGGGCTGGAGTATCGGCGCCTGTGGGACGGTCGTCCGCACAGGTTGGCAGGTTTGCCGCAGACTGGAAGGCCCGGTCAATCGATCAGTGAGATTGGGGTCTTGATTTCTCCGCGCGGGCGTTCGCTCGAACTCTCGCGCATCGGGTAAGAAACAGAGGAGGTCCGACGCAATGGCGATGAGCCGAGAGGATATTCTGACCAAGGTCCGCGACGTTCTGGTCGAGGCGCTCGGCGTTGATGAAGATGAGGTCATGGAAGACGCGACGCTGCAGGGTGACCTGGATGCGGAGAGCATCGACTTCCTCGATATCGTCTTTCGTCTGGAGAAGACCTTCTCCATCAAGATTCCACGGGGCGAACTTTTCCCCGACGACATCCTGAGTAACCCGGACTATGTTGAGAACGGCGTTCTGACGAGCGCGGGTCTGGCCAAACTCAAGGAGAGCATGCCGCATGCCGATTTTGACGAGTTTGAGAAGACTCCTGAAGTCGCCAAGATGCCGGACTTGTTCACCGTCCGGACCATCATCAACTACGTGGAGTCGAAGCTGAGTAGCGGATCGGCGGCCGCCACGGCGTAGTCAGGGGCAGGCGGCATGCGCTGGATCTGGATCGATACGTTCACCGAGTTCGTCTCGGGGAAGACCGCAACCGCCGTCAAGAACGTCAGTCTGGCCGAGGAGCATCTCCACGATCATTTTCCCGGCCACCCGGTGATGCCGCCGTCGCTGATGATCGAGGGTATGGCCCAGACGGCGGGGATTCTGGTTGGCGAAGCCAGGGGGTTCAAAGAGAAGGTCATCCTGGCCAAAATCCGGCGAGCCAGGTTTGACGACTATTGCGTGCCGCAGGACCGCATCAGCTACCAGGCCAGGATTGAGTCGATAGAGCCGGCCGGGGCCACGACCACCGGGATCGTCTCCCGCAACGGCGACGAGATCGGCTGCGTCGATCTGATGTTTTCCCATGTCGACCACAGCATAACTGAACTGGACCTGCCGGAGCATAATTTCGTTTTCACCGAGCAGTTTATGAGTCTGCTGAACACGTACCGGTTGAAAGCGCCGACTGACTGACAACCTGACGGCGCTTCCGCGACGTTCGCGGGCAGGCGGCACCGTCTCCGGGCATGTGAAGTACTATCCCATGAGCGACGAACGACGAGTGGTGATTACGGGGCTGGGGCTGGCCACCCCGGTGGGCATTGGCATAGAGGCGGTGTGGGACGCGCTGATCAACAGGCGCTGTGGCCTGCGGCCCATCGAGTCGTTCGACGCGACCGGCCTGGGTTGCGCGATCGGCGGCGAAATCCCTCCCTTCAAGATGACCGACTACGTGCCCAAGGGCTACCGCAAGAGCACCAAGGTCATGTCGCGCGACATTCAGGTGGCGGTGGCGGCGGCCTACGAGGCGGTCAAGGACGCCGGGCTGAGCACCAAGTGCCTGGTCGAGCGCGGTGAGGCCGATGGGCCGCCCAACGTCGACTCGACCCGGTTCGGGGCCAACATCGGCGCCGGCCTGATCTGCGCCGATCTGCACGAGCTGGCGGGCGCCATGGCCACCTCGGCCGACCCCGACGGCGTACTCAGCCTGAGCACCTGGGGCAGCGACGGGATGAGCAACCTCACGCCGTTATGGCTGCTCAAGTTCCTGCCCAACATGCTGGCCTGCCATGTGACTATCGTACACGACGCCCAGGCGCCATCGAACACGCTTACCTGCGGCGAGGCCTCCAGCCACCTGGCCATCGGCGAGGGCTTCCGTACCGTGGCCCGGGGTGACGCGGATGTCTGCATCTGCGGCGGGGCCGAGAGCAAGATGAATCCCATGGGCGTGGCCCGGCAGCAGTTGCTGGCCCGGCTGCCGGCCGATGCGCCCGGCGAGGCGGGCCGGCTGTGCCGACCGTTTGCGGCCGATCGGTGTGGCATCGTGCCCAGTGAGGGCGGCGGGCTCATCATTCTCGAGTCGCTGGAGCATGCCAGGCAGCGCGGCGCTCGAGTGTACGCCGAGATCGTCGGCTTCGGGGCCAGCGCCAACACCCACGACTGGAAACAGCCGGACCCGAGCGGTGCGGGCATTTCCCTGGCCATCCGCAAGGCACTCGACGAGGCGGGATCCCGCCCGGCCGGCGTCGATCTGATCGGCGCCTTCGGTAGCGGGACCGTCGCCCACGATGCCTCGGAGATGGCCGCCCTGGACGCGGTGTTCGGGGATCGGCTGGCGGAGATACCCGCCCTGGCCATCAAGGGTTCGCTGGGCAACAACGGAGCCGGCAGCGGGGCCATCGATCTGGCGGTAGCGGTGAAGGCCATGCAACACAACACCGTTCCGCCGTCGCTAAACACGGAGAACCCGGATCCTGCCTGCCGGTTGCGTCTGAACAGCCAGGACCCGGTGGACGCGCCCATCCGGCGCGTTTGCAGTGTGGCCTACTCCTTGGGCGGCGGGCAGAACGCGGCCCTCGTTATTCAGCAGTATGCAGAGTGAGACGGTACAAGCGATCAGCAGTTACCGACGCGGAACCTGATAGCTGACGACCGTTAGCCGAAAGCCAGGCAAATGAGCGAAGTACGTCGCAGAACAGTCATCACGGGAATGGGCTGGATCACGCCGTTGGGGCACTCCATCGAGGAGGTCTGGCGGCGTATGCAGGCCGGCGAGTCGGGCGTGGCGCCTACCACCATATTTGACGCGGCCACGTTTCCTTCGCAGTTTTCCGCAGAGGTCAAAGACTTCGAGCTGGTGGACTTCCTCGGCACGGCCGCCGACCGGCACGCCGACGCCAGTCGCAACTCGCAGTTTGCCCTGGCCGCGGCGCAGATGGCCTGGCAGCACGCCGGGCTGGACGGGACCCCCGAAGCCGACGGCAGCCGCGTCGGGGTGTACCTGGGCGGGGGGGAAGGCCCGATCGATTTTGACAACTTCTCCGCGGCGGCGGTCAAAGGCTGGGACTCTGAGGCCAGCGATCTGGACGCGGTGAAGTGGGCCCGTGTGGCACTGGAGTGTCTCCGGGCCGAGCATGAGACGGAGCAGGAGCCGAACATGGCCGCCGCCCATCTGGCGTGCCAGTTCAAGGCAGCCGGCCCCAACTTCAACACGCTGACCGCCTGTGCGGCCAGCACGCAGGCCATCGGCGAGGCCACCAAGCTGATTCGGCGGGGCGACGCCGAGGTCATGATCTCAGGCGGCACGCACAGCATGATCCATCCGCTGGGCGTCACCGGGTTCAACCGCCTGACGGCCCTCAGCACCCGCAACGACTCCTGCCTGACCGCTTCACGGCCGTTTG
>JANQGB010001321.1 GCA_028277545.1 Phycisphaerae bacterium
CATTGCCTGTTGGGTCTCCCGAACGGCCGTCCTCAAGGTGTTGAGCCGCTTCTCGAAACGGTCGAAGTCGTCGGCGGACTCGGTCTTGAGCGCCTGGGCGCCCAACTGCTGGATGGCTTCGACTTGCTCGACCAGTTGGCAGGTATCGACGGTTGCCATGATGGCGCTCCCTTGTGAGGTTGTGCGGACGGGTGTGAAACTAATAATGTACCTCTGTCTCTGCAAAGCGACGCCGGAGACCCCGCCAGCGCGGCGGTGACCAGGCTCCGCTGCCGGAGAATCGACCGGGCGGGACGCGGGGTTGAACAATTTCACGGGTCCGGCGACAGTCGGTCCGGTAAGATGTGACCGCGATCGTCAGAGCTGCAGAGATGGGACAGAGGCGAGAAGGCTCAGCGCTTATGGCGACAGCAATGCAGAGGTGGATCTGGCGCCGGGCCATCATGGTCTGCCTCGGCGTCCTGGCGGTGCTGGGCGGAACATCCGGTTGTGCCAGGACGATGCGCCCTACGCTGGAGCAGAGGGAGAGCGGCCTGGTCTACGTCATTCATGGCGTCGAGGGCAACAGCCCCTTGTGCGCCAACATTGCCAAGGGGCTCCGCAGCGGGGGCTGGCAGGGCGCTACCGAGATCTTCTGCTGGGGCACCGGCGCGGGCTTCTTCGACTGGTACCGCCACCTGAGCGACCGGGGGCGCAACCGCGAGCAGGCCCACGACCTGGCCCGGATGATCCTGCGTTATCAGGCGGCGTTCCCGGGTCGGCCGGTCCATCTGATCGCCCACTCCGGGGGGGCCGGCATCGCGCTAGTCGCGGTCGAAGCTCTGCCGGAAGGCAGATACGTGGACAGCGTGATACTCCTGGGTGCGGCAGTATCGCCCGAGCGAGACCTGCGCCGGGCCTTGACGCGAACTCGGCGGGGGATCTGGAGTTTCAGCTCCAGCTTCGATGTCGCCTTCCTGGCAGCCGGCACGGCGATCTTCGGGACCACCGACGGGCATCATGGACCGGCCGCCGGTATGGCAGGGTTCAGGGTGCCGGAGTTCTTCACCGATCAGGATAGAGCTCTGTATGCCGCCAAGCTGCACCAGGTTCCCTACCGAGCCGAGATGGCGCGTAGTGGGCACCTGGGCAGCCACCTGGGATGGGCGGGGCCGCGCTTTGCCGCCGACTGGTTGGCTCCGCTGTTGGCCGATCAGGGGGGAGAGAGAAGGCTGTCGGGGGCCGTTGGCGGGGCTCCCGGCGGTGCTTCGGGTGATTAAGCTTGCTCGGTAGTTTGCACCGGCAAGATGCCGGTGCCACATTCAAACAACAGAAACTGCTCTCACCGGCAGGATGCCGGTGCCACATTCAAACAGCAGAAACTGCTTTCACCGGCAAGATGCCGGTGCCACACTCAGACAACAGAAACTGATATCACCGGTCGGTTGCCGGTGCCACATGTTGTCTGTGCCGACTGCACTCTGGGGCGGTATGCGCTTTTCGGGGCGATTACCGCTCGTTCATGGGCTTGTATGGCCTGGGGGGCTCGCCCACGTAAATCTGCCGCGGCCGGTAGATGCGGGCGCCGCCCTCGATCATCTCCTTCCACTGTGCGATCCAGCCGGGCAGGCGGCCCATGGCGAACATCACCGTAAACATGTCCGTGGGAATACCCATGGCCCGGTACATTATCCCGCTGTAGAAGTCCACGTTGGGGAACAGCTTCCGCTCGATGAAGTAGGGATCGTTGAGGGCCGTGTCTTCGAGCTTGACGGCGATCTCCAGCAGCGGGTCGGTGATGCCCAGGTCCTTCAATACCGCATCGCAGCTCTTCTTGATGATCTGGGCCCGGGGGTCGAAGTTCTTGTAGACCCGGTGGCCGAAGCCCATCAGCCGGAAGGAGTCGTTCTTGTCCTTGGCTCGATCGATGAACTTGCTGGCGTCCCCACCGGCGTCGTGAATCATCTGGAGCATCTG
Organism: Phycisphaerae bacterium; assembly: GCA_028277545.1. Taxonomy (GTDB): domain Bacteria; phylum Planctomycetota; class Phycisphaerae; order UBA1845; family UBA1845; genus JANQGB01. The sequence goes on from JANQGB010001321.1 coordinate 1,957, forward strand.
CAGCACTTTCTGGTTGGCACCACCGTGGAGCGGGCCCCACAGAGCGCTGACCCCGGCCGAGATGGTGGCGAACAGGTTGGCC
>JANQGB010001325.1 GCA_028277545.1 Phycisphaerae bacterium
CTGGCAGCCTCAGCAGTGTGGCTCTCGCGGGAAGCGGTCAGAGCCGTACGGCGCCTCGCCCTTGGCCGAGGTTGCGGACCCGGCGGCTGCAACGCGGCCGGCAGTGACTTGGCCAGCGGCTCGACCGGGCCGCGGGAACTGCTGCAGATTGGCAGCGATCTGCGCCCCAAGGCGGAACACTCACCGGAGGGGCCGAGGACGAAAAGCGCGCTAGTCAAACGGAAAAAGACTACGTGTAGCCAGCAGGACTGAAGTCTCGGGCCGGAGCTACCCTGCTGGAGCGGGCGATTTCTAGATCGATTGAAAAAGGAGTGGATGATCCGCGTTCTTGCGAAGGTCGGCGGGTCACCCACTCGTGGTCGGGACAGCCCCGGAGGGCCGCCCTTACATAACCGTAGCGGTCGATCTCCTGGGTGTCAATGAAACGAAGGAGATGCACGATGAACGCACGGTTAACACGTCGTATCCTGCGCGGATTCACGCTCATCGAACTGCTGGTGGTGGTGAGCATCATCGCCCTGTTGATCTCAATTCTTCTGCCCTCCCTTCGGTCGGCGAGGGATCAGGCCAAGGCGTCGGTGTGTCTGGCCAACATGAAACGGCTGGGGACTGGAATAGCACTGTACCTTAACGAAAGCCGCGATAAGCTGCCGCCGTTCCGCCTGAAGAACCACCCGCTGGAGCCCTCGCCGGAGGAGTACGTCAACGAGTACGGCCGGCGCAAGCCGCGGTGGCAGTGGTTCATCGCCGGCGCTACGGGGCCCGTTATCAGCCCGCTACCGTTTGACGGTCCCTTCGGCGACAGCGACATCGGCGAAGGAGGCCAGAGCGGCCGGAGGATGACCAACAACTACTTTCTGTGCCCGTCGCTCCACGGGGAGCACGAGTTCGACATCCGCAACGGGGCCTACGGTTACAATTACCAGTACCTGGGCAATTCGCGTACTGACACACTGGGGACCAGCTACGATAACTTCCCGGTTGGCGCGGATCGGTTGAGGGCGGCGTCGCAGACCGTGCTCTTTGCCGACAGCCGCGGTGCCGGCCCACGGCACGGCAAACACTCCTATACGTTGGACCCTCCGCGGCTGGCCACCGAGGCCAACGCCACCCACTTCGGTCCTGGCGAGAGCGACGTCAGCGACGGGGCCGACCCGCTGCTGTACGCCTACTCGCCCGCCGAAACGCGCCACCAGAAGCGCGCTATGGTGGCGTACCTGGACAGCCATGCTGAACCGATGCGCCTGGCGGACCTGGGCTACGGCCTCGAGGGCGGTATGGCAGTGCCAACCGACCCGCAGTCAGCCCGGTCGATGTTGGCCACGAACCGACTTTGGAATGGACGAGGCTACGACGAGATCGCAGACGGTAGCGAAGAGTGACTTCGCCGAGCGCGAGTCTTCGCTCGGGTCAGTATTACGCCAAGCTGCCTGATTGCCCCAGATTCTCGCCGAGCTGTCGTAATTCGGTGGTCTGCGCGAAGGCCAAGGTGGCGTACGGGGCTGCGGTCAAGCAATCAGCAGTCAGCTACCGATGATTCCCGGTACAGGGCGTCCAACCTCAGTCCCAGCCACGCCCGGCTCCTGGCGCTGACGCCCGAGGGTCGGCGTGGCGGCGCGGAGAACGATACATGATTCGCTCATCGACGAACAACGGGCCGATGTCCGCTCGTCAGCGGCGTCTGCGTGGCATGAAGAACGTCTCTGGACGGGATCTGTTTCTGCTCTTCGATGAGTGGGCGGACGATCCGCTGGAGGCCGAGCCGGGGGGCGGCGGCGCCGCCGGGGAGGCTGTCGCAGAGGGTGCCGAGGAGACGGAGCAGGACGTCGGTCCGGGGCAGGCCCTGTTGACGTTCGGCGGAACGCCGCTGGTTGTGGATGTTCGGTCCGAGCTGGAAGGCGGAACGTTCCAGGTTGAGCCGCTGGAGTATGAGGACGAGATGTGCACCCGGCTGG
>JANQGB010001292.1 GCA_028277545.1 Phycisphaerae bacterium
GCGAGACTGCCGCGATGACGGTAGCGTAACCGGAGCGGCCGCGACCGGCCCAGCATGGCAGTCTCGCGTAGTACGCTCTTGGTCGTCCGCTCCATATTCGTTGGGCGGGCTGTCTTCTGCGTCGCGGCGCCGCCGGTCACGGTGCCACCCACAACCAACGTCTACGACTATTGCCCAGACAACCACGGCCAGAAAGGTACTTGCGGCGACCCTGGTTATGGTCAGACCGGTGAAACCATCAGCCAGCGCCTCTCGCCAGTAGCCAATACTTTTCAAACTGAAATCGACAGCGACGGCCGTGATCGCCAATACGCTCAGGATCAGCCACGACGTGGCGGACTTCATCAGCAGGTTCCTCCCATCTGGCTCATCGTGCTGCGCCGCCCGGGGGCACTGATGCGCCTGTCTTGTCGGACGCTTAACCGTGATTGTACTGGCGGGACACCCTCGATACAACCTCGCGCACCGTCTGCCGGCCGCTCGCTCTTGAATCGGGCAGGCCGTTCAGATAGGCTGAGTGCCAGGCGTTTACAGTGGAGCTGAACCATGAAGCCTCTTCTCCGACAGGGTCGAGTTGGTTTTCTGATCAGCATCAGCATGGTGGTGTCATCTCTGTGCGGCTGTTCCCCGGACGACGAGGCGCCGCGGCCTGCACCCGCGGAACAAGCCACTGCACCCCAGCAGGTTGACAACACATCAGATGGCCCGCCAGACCAGGGGCCGTCAGGCCGCGAAGACCAACCGGACGCTACGACGCAGGAAGCCGCCCCCGGGCCCGGCGAGGCGGACCTTCTGCCCCTTCGCCTGGGGATGACGCGCGAGGAGGTCGAGAGGCTGTTTCCTGAGTCTGGGCGCCGCGATGGCATGTTCACACTCAAACTGGTACACCCGGCGGCGATGATTCCGGGGGGTGAGATTATCCTGCCCAACGGCGTCTCCGTGTCTTACGCGCTCGAGGGTGAGCGCATCTGCTATCTCTCAACTAGGTCGCCCCTCGTCACGCTGGACGAAGGACTGTCTGTCGGCACGTCAAGCAAGCGCGTCCTGGAAGTTGCAGGCGTCGATCAGGCGCTTCTTCTGCCGGGCTACGGCCACTATGTGAAGGTGAGTCGACGGGCATCGGTCTGGTTCAAACCTATCTACCACGGTGAAATGACGGAGACCGAGCCGGTGGCCTGGATTGAGTTTCGCGCTCAGGATTGGCGATACGCGCTCAGTGATTACCACACTAGAGGAGGGGGCTGATTGACCGGCGTGAGGTCCGGGGGCCCTGCCCCATGGGGCTCGCCGCATTGATGGTTCTTGAGAAGGACTTACCGATGACACAGCCGCTGATTGCCGACCCACCGAAGCGCAGTATGGCCTATACCGTTTACTTGTTCGTGCTGTCCGGTTTGGCCGTGATGTCGGTCTTCTCGCACGAGATGTTCATTGCCATGGTGGCGAAGGACGATAGCGACGGGGTCATCACCGCCCTGTTTCGCTGCATCCAGGCGACGGAGTTGATCTGCGCCGCTCTGGGAATCACGGCAGGCTGCCTACGGGTCTACGGCTCTCGCCTGGCCACGCCGGCCACAGCGGCGGTCAGCATCCTGCTGATCGTCTGGTTCCCCTTAGGCACCGCCGCGTTTATCTGGTGGGTAGCCCGGGTGCGCAAGCAGGAACGCGGCGTGGGCGGATGAATCGCCCAGGTAAATAGCAAGGAGACGCTCGTGCGTTCACTCAACACTCTCTGTGTGTGGTTCCTGCCACTTGCGGCCACTCTGAACGCCGTTGCGGCCGACGGCGGCTCCCCGCTTGCCCGGGTGAGCTTCCCGTCGTTCGGCCTCTCCGCAGTACCGCCGGCCGGACACCTTCGTGTCAACGAGGCCGCCTTCGAGCAGGCTGCCGCGTGGATTGCCACGGATCAGCCGCGTGGCTCCTCGGGCAACAATTCGATCATTCAATTGATGGTAATAGCCGCTGAGGGGCGTGGTATAGACACGATGCTCGAGGAACTAACTACCAGTCTGGGGGCCAGGCCGGAGGAAACTGGCCTGAAGTTGGGCCGGCAGCCCACGCACCGATTCGACTTCGTCGGAGAGACGGGCCAGGCACTGACGACCCTGGTCTGCGCAGGCGGGAAGGTCTTTGTGATGGCCGTGCATACCCGCACGGGCGATCCCGCGACCCACGCGCGTGAGTTCCGGGACTTCGCCGCCAGCGTGAGGATCTCCGATCCAGAGCCGCCCAAACTCAACCTCACCGTGCGGGATTTCCCGACGCCGCTGGCCGGCACGGAGGTTGTATTTCAGCCACTTGCCCCGCTGCGCCTTCTAGAACGCGACGAGGACAATAAGATGACGGAATTCGGCATCCAGGACTACTCCGCTGACAAGTCTGAGTTCCACCTGTCCACCTACGTGGTCCGGCGTCCAGCCGACGAGGCCTTCGACCAGACGGTAGGCCGCTTCTGCTCCTCTATTGCCGACGCGCTGGACACCAAGAAGGAGATAACCGCGACTGACGTCAAGGCGCCCATCAAGGTCGCCATGACCGGCCTGCTGTGGCAAGATCGTGAGCGCTCCGGCGGGGGCAGCAAGCGGCTGGCCTCCGTGTACGTCTTCGCTGATGATACGCCGGATGCCGTAGTCATGCTCCAGTGCGAGATCTACACTTCGAAGAAATCACTGGGCAGAGCCTACCTGAAGGCCATCCGGGAGATGGCCGGCACGCTTCGCTCGTCGCCGGAGTATCATGAGGGGCGGAGCCTGTCGCCAGACTGAGGCGACACAAAGTGGGAGCGTTTTCCGCATGAGGGCGCTGAATACTCTGGCTCGACCGTTCAACGGTTACATTAGGTGCGTCGGATGCGTATACAGCGGAGCTTAGCTATGAAGCCTATCAGCCGAACCGGCCGGGTCTGCCTTCTGATTGGCACCGCTACTACAGTGGCATCTCTTTGCGGTTGCTCCGGCCACCGTCACACGGGAGGTGACGACTTCTGGCTGGCGGCGACGTTGCCGACCATGCATTACATGCAACACGACGAGGAGTGGATCCGAGCTGCTCTCAGCGGCCGCCAGGGCGACCGTCTCATCAGCGTGGAGGCGGGATACTGGTGTTTCTCGGGCCCGAACAGGGTGCGTGAACGACGTCTGGAGGGTGACCGCCTGGTGTGCGACGTCTACCAGCCGGCAGACCAGGACGATGCTGGCGATCGGTTGTTCACCACCACGCGCCTCTACTCGATTTCGGACGACGCGGCGAAAGAGATGTTCCGAAGTCTCTATAGCCAGGCGGCGCTTGGCGAACAGGACTGGTTGAACGAACGAGAGTCCACCGGCCCCGGTGTGTCGTACCTGATAGCGCTGGGCCGGAAACGCGGCCTCACCGCAGTGAAGGAGGGAGTCTCGTACGAACACCGCCTGATCAGTCGCGTCGCACATTGAAAATCGGCGATGATGTGCGGCGAAGAGCCCGAGTTTGCCTGGGAAGCTTTCGACTACTTCGATGAACACGCCTTCTCGTCATTCGCCCGCTACATCCTGTTGGGCGTGCACTACTTCGACTTCCTCTGTGAGGTGGCCTACCTGAGCGAACAGCACGAACAGGGCCAACAGGACCAGGCGAACGCACGCAGCAAACAGCTCTCGCCATCCAGTGACGAGAATTCCCAGCGCAGCCAACCAGTGCAGGATGATCAGACAGTCCAGGAGACGCAGGAGGAAGCGAAGATCCCCCCGAACTGGAAGGGCTGGCTGATCGTGCGTGAAATCGATTTCGCGGGGGAGCACGTGTCATACGTTCTCACTAAGGCTACAAACCGTGTGATGCCCGTGGAGGTAGCACTCAACTCACCCTATCGGGCAGACACGCTAGAGAAGTTCGCCGACGTCCTGGCGAGGCTTCCCGGGGGGAGCAGAGTCTATCCAATTGCAGGCGACATATTTCGCATCCTGTTTCCAGAGCCCTGCAGTGGCGTAGCGAGCTTCTCACCAGCAGAAGTCGCGGAGCTGCGGCGGCCTCTGGCGGCCAGAAGCGTCCATCTCGATCTGGGGTGGTGGGTACTGCGGATTGGTGCCCGTCATGACAACAACGCG
>JANQGB010001319.1 GCA_028277545.1 Phycisphaerae bacterium
ACGGTAGTTAAGGGCGCCGATGAAGTGCAGACGGTCCCACCCCTTGGCCACGCTGATGAACGGGTTCAACTCGTTCGCTCCAGAGTCTCCGCCCTGGAGGATGTCGCGGTTACCGTTGTGCCACTCCCACTTGAGCCCGCCGCTCAGGACAAACTCATTGTCTTCATCAACGATGAAAGCGTACTTGAGACCGAGCACAGCATCGTTCCAGCCGTCCGCGTCCGGCGTAATGCCGGTCTTGAAGCTGGAATAACCGTCTTTGGAAGCTACCAGCGCCAGGCGTTCGGTCAGGGCAACTCGGATGGGGGCGGCCCAGATGCTGGCTTCTCCACCACCGAGCTGCGAGTCTTTGGGGAAGTCGTGCCAGACGTAGATCAGGCGCAGATTCGTCTCGATGAACGGGCTCTCGAAGTACAGTGGGTTACCTACCGGATGGGCGAACTTCTTGTGAAAGTTGGTGTTGGCCCTCATGCCGGTGAGGAAGCCGGGCCATAGAATCTCTGGCGTCCCGAACAGCTCGTCGCTGCTAAGCAGGTATGACGGACCGTCGAGACTGAACGTCGTCGTCTCCTCAATGGTTGTGGTTTGCGTTTCTTCCTCGCTTTGGGCGGCCGCGGGCGACGCGCCAAACAACGCGCAGGCACACGCGCACACCCCGACCAGGACATAGCCCTTTCGCCAACTGCTCATCGTGCGTCTCCGAATAAAGCGCTCATGCTGAGATCACCCGACCGCGCCGCGCCAGCACGCCCAAGTGTCCACATAGGCGGTAGTGTGTGGTGACAGGGCGAGGTTGTCAACCATAACAGGACATATAAGTGATCTTAATTCTGAGGTGGGCATTCCCGTCCAGTCGGCGGGGATCGGTCGGGAGAGAGATCTTCCGGCATGGTGGCCAAGGTCAGTGGGCCAGGCCGTGGGCTCCAGGCAGGTGCAGGCATGCAACCGGTCGCCCGTCCGGCGGGTCGGCGGCCTGCCCCGCAAGGCCGGCCTCGCCTGTCATCGATCCGTGCGACGGTGCAGCGCAAGAATAAGGCGGACCGGGCCATCCGGTCCGCCGGGGTGAACTTGTCTCAACCGCGCCCTGTTAGCTGCTGCGGGTAGCGAGCCGGTCGAGAATCGTCTGGTGCTCCGGAAAGCCCCCGCTCTGATGCTTGCTGTAGATGAGTTCCTGGTCGACGTGGACGTCAAAGATACCACCTCCGCCTCTGATCAGGGTGGTCTCGACGCCCAGTTCGCTCTTGATCGCGTCCGCCAAACTGGCGGCCTTGGGGAGGTAATTTCATTCTCCGCAGTAGGTTATAGTCACATTCATCAGGCTCACTCCTCGCATGGTGCCTTGCTTTCGCCCGAATTGTAGACGATCCCGGCCAGGATTCCACCGGCACAAGGCAGCACGTCAGGGCGGCGTTGGGGCTGTGCGGGAGACGTGGCGCGGGTGCCTGGCAGGTCGGCTAGGTGCTGACCGGGGAGTTGGAGGCGACCCGGACGCAGTTACGGCCTGATCCCTTGGCCAGGTAGAGGGCATCATCGGCCGCCTTCAGCAGTTCGTTGGCGCCCGCGATGCTGTTGCCCAGTTGAGCGACGCCGGCGCTGATCGTGACGTGGAGGGTTTTGCCGTGGATGCTCACCGTATTGGATTCGATGTTGGCGCGGATGCGCTCAGCGTAATCGGCCGCGCTGTCGGCGTCCGCGCGGGGGCAGACGACGAGGAACTCCTCGCCACCCAGGCGGCAGACAGTGTCCGTTGCCCTGGTGGCTGCTCGCAGGACGGCCGCGGTCTGCTGTAACACCGCGTCGCCGGCGGCGTGACCATGCTGGTCGTTAAACCGCTTGAAGTGGTCAATGTCCAACATGATGCACGACAAGGCGTGGTCGTAGCGCAGCGCGGTGGCCCAGTGCTCCTGCAGTCTGGCTACTCCCTGCCGGCGGTTCATCAGCCCGGTCAGTTCGTCAGTGGTGGCCATCTGCTCGAGTTTCTGATTCAGGGACGCCATTTCGGCGTTGATCTTGTGCAGGGAACGGGTGCGCTGCTCGAGCCTCCCCTCGAGCATGATGATGCGAATGCCGGCGTTCAGCCTGGCGCCCAGCTCCTGGCGGTCGATGGGCTTGGACAGGAAGTCGTCCGCTCCGGCGTCGAAGGCTTCGACCAGGCGAGCTTTATCCACGTGAGCGGTCACGACGATGATGTAGACGAATTGCAGGAGCTCCGCAGTGCGAACCGCTTGGCAGAACTCGAGGCCGTCCATCTCCGGCATCATCCAGTCGGTGATGACTAACTGGACGCCCTGCTCCCGTACGATTCTGAGTGCTTCGATCCCGTTCTGTGCTTCGAGGACCTCGTGACCACTGGTGGTCAGGTGTCTCTTGAGCAATGCCAAGATGGCCGGGTCGTCGTCCACCACCAGGATGGTCGGCTTAGCCATTGCCGCGGTGCCTTCCCTTGCAGTGCCTACTAGCCTGTTTCCCCCGTGGACCCGGCGTGACGGTGGTACTCGGTTGACGCCTCCGCCGCCATGGTTGGCCGCCTGGGAGACGTGATGTTGTCCGTCCGGGTCACTCGTGTCTGACACACATCTCCTGCATTCATCGACAGATTCAGGGCCGGACTCTTCCGAGGGGGCACGGTTTATCAGGACGTGCCTACCCTCCCCGGGTGCCCAGGTGTCCAGTTATTGTCGTGGGGAGTGTCGGGCGGATTCGAGCGCGCCCCGCGGCCGATCGTTACGTGAAGGCGCTCCGGGCGGCCGGCTTGCTTGCCCCGGGAGGCGCCACTACCATCTTCGGGTTCGGGATTACCGGTCCCAAGTGCCGTGCCTGCCCTGCGGGGCGAGCGAGGAGCGTGGAGGGTTCAGGGGATGCCCGCAGCCGCACC
>JANQGB010001323.1 GCA_028277545.1 Phycisphaerae bacterium
ACCTGTTCGACCGGGACGACAAAGGCGATTCCCGTGCCCGGTTTATGAAATTCTCCGGCTTTTTCTATTGTTTCCAATATCTTGCCCACCAAATGTTCCCCGGTGGGCCTGCCCGCCGCCACGACGACCGACGAAGCCAAGCAACTGTTTAAAGGGCTGCGGCAGATGGCCGAGCAGTTCGACTGCGCCCTGATCGGCGGTGACATGACCGGCTGGCGGTCTGCCGGCGGGAGACTGACTATCGACGTGGCCATGATCGCCGCCCAATACCCCGGCCAGCCGCCGATCCGGCGTAGCGGTGCCCGCGTGGGCGACACGCTCTACGTCACTGGGCCGCTGGGTGGCAGCCGCCTCAGCCGCCACCTGACCTTCACACCGAGGGTACACGAAGCCCGGCAGATCGCGGCCGCCACCGGGCAGCACCTTCATGCCATGATGGACATCAGTGACGGTCTCTCCCTGGATCTGCACCGCCTCTGCGAGGCTTCCGACATCGGAGCGGAGTTAGCCAAGGAACTTCTGGAGCCCGTCATCAGCGATGACGCTCGCCGGGCCGCGGACCAGGACGGCCGGTCGCCGCTGGATCATGCCCTCAACGACGGGGAAGACTTCGAGTTGCTGCTTGCGGTCGGGGGCGACGCCCCGGGGCCGCCGGCCATCGAGGGCGCCTACCTGCACCCGGTGGGCACCGTGGTGGCCGACGGCGTCTCGATCAAGCGCCGCGACGGCAGCACCTCGCCGCTCGTGCCCGGCGGTTGGGAGCACCTGAAGTGACGCCGGCTGCGCAATCCGTAGACACCCAAGGCGAGGAGCAGACCCGCCAATTCGGCCGGCTGGTCGGCCAAGCCCTGCAGGGCGGCGAGGTTGTCGCCTTGATCGGCCCGCTGGGTGCCGGCAAAACGCAGTTGGTTAAGGGCGTTGCTTGGGGCAACGGACATGACGATGCCTCGCTGGTCACCAGTCCAACCTTCACCTTGGTCAACGAGTACCCTGGCCAACTGCATCTCTATCACCTCGACGCCTATCGCCTGGGCGGCGGCGAGGAGCTGCTGGACCTGGGCTTTGCCGAAATGGTTACGCCCGAGTCCGCCGTGCTGATCGAGTGGGCCGATCGCGCCACGGCAGTGCTGCCCGCCGACCGCCTGACCATTGGCCTGCAGGTCACCAGCGACACCGCGCGACGCCTCAGCCTGACGGCAGGCGGGCCATCCTCCCAACGCCTCCTGGATGAACTCACCACAGGCGACCCGCCGCTCGCCCGGCAATAGCGGCGCCGATTTTCGTCGACGACCGAAGGCCAACGCGATAGCTGGCCGGGACCATCCCCAACACCGCAACCACGATTGAGGGGTGAAGCATCGTACTCGGCTGTGCGGCCTGCGCCGGGCGAGAGCCCTCCAGTGACATCCGGCTGAGCCGGTTGACCTTCTGGGGCTGACTGGTAGCCGTACGGCATAGTCGCCCCTGGAGCAGCCAAGGCAAAGGAAACAGCGCTGCCGCGCAGTCGTGCGGCAGCGCTGTTCCGTTGCGCCTTTTCCTATAGGAGACCGACCTCCTCAGGACGAGCGTTTCCTGATCATGCCGACAATGCCCAACCCGATCGCGCCGAGCAGAACTGCGCCAGGCGCGGGAATCGCGGAGATGTCGGGGGTCCAGCCACTGGGCTGATAGCTGTAGCTGCTCCCGTTCCAATCCATGATCCAGGAAACCAGCTTCTTCTGCCCGTCATTGAAGACGGCAAACTTCCATTGAACTGGAGGTGTAGTGCTTCCCGGGCTTTCAAACCACACGTCGAAGGTCATGCCGGGATCAGACTGACCGGTGCCCGCGACGTTGAAGGCTGGTCCTGCCGCCGCGACGAAGGTGTCGCCGTTGCGATAGATTTCGCCCCACCCGGCCAGCGGGCCGCCAGGCCCCGAGATATTCGTCATCCCGGGGTTAGCGAACGGACCGCCGGAATCCACTTGAGCAACGATAAGGTCGACTTCACCCCAGTTCCACATTGCGATGGTGTGGCCGAAACTGGCTCCGGTCAGTAGGTCCCCGGTCCAGGCCACGTCCATATCACCCTGAGCAGGTGACGCGGCCAGGGCCCCCGCCAGCACAAGAGTTGCTAAAAGGGCCTTTCTCATTTGTGTTCTCCCCACACTCAGTTGCTGAGTGCCACGCTCCGCCTTTTCGCCGCACGAACTCATGCAGTTCGCAGACCGTCGAGACAGGGCGTAGTGGTGACACATCTAGTTACGGTTTGGCCCGACGCGGAGCCGACACAGCTTCAGACCTGATTCCAGCCTGAAGAGGGACTCCGGTTGTTCAGGCCGAGGCCGGCGGTGCGCGGGGAATGACCGGCTTGAGCATGCCCTGAGAGCGGACTACCACACTAGCGTCTGCTGCCCACCAGTGTGGAGGCCGCCATTTTTCGCCATCCGAACATTCGAATCGGCATATGGCAAGCGGCACAAAGTCCAGATCAAAAACCACGGCGTGGCCGATCTGCTTGGGAGCATCGGGATGGTACCAGTCCGGCAGATCGCCGAGCTGGATGTTCCTGGCTCTGCGGACGAAGTGCCAAGCGCCCATGCTGACTATCGCGGACAGAAAGAGGCTGGCACTGCCGGGCAGCGCTGGCAACTCGTGGACCGCTGACTCGGTCGTGTAGAAGCTCCATGCGCCCTCCAC
>JANQGB010001502.1 GCA_028277545.1 Phycisphaerae bacterium
GCGTTCCGAGGATCGGTTCCTGTAACCAGCACCTCGGTGTTGTCGTCCAGACCGTCACCGTCTGAGTCAACGCGCCGGCCGTCGGGCTGCGCATCGGGCTCTTCTTCATCGGTGCCGCCGCCGGTGTCGGTGACCGGAGTACCCGCCTCGGTGGGAATGTCGGGGGTCTCATTGCCGAAACTCGGGCGATCCAGGGCGATCGGCTGCACCGACAGGTCGGACGCGCCGTAAAGCTCCTGAATGGCCGTTATGTCGTTATTGGTCAGTTCGGTCTTGGGGTTGAGCGGATCGTAGGCTGCGAACATGACTGCCCGGCGATTGGTGGTATGGTCCAGACCCAAGCCATGACCGATCTCGTGCAGCGCGGTGGCCAACAGCACAATCTCGGTGTGCGAATTCACGTCGTCGGTCCACGACTCGTCTTCGTCGAAGTGACAATCGCCGGAGATGGGAGCGGCTGCCCCGCCGGCCGAAGGATAGTAGCAGTGAGCCACCACGCCGTTCGGTCCATCGAAACCCTTATCCGGACACGACGACCCCGCGCTGACATCGTAGAGCTCGCAATGTCGCCCGGCGCCGAAGCCAAGGATCAGATCGGCCTCTTCCGGGGTGCCCACTTCGGTGAAGGTCAGGGTGCACGCCTCAGCCCAAGTAGCGTACGCCTGAGCAATAATCTGCCTTTGCAGACCGTCGCTCATGTCCGGAGACGTGTTGCTGATGTAGTAGGTGAGGTCGGCCTTCTGCCACTTGGCCCGCATGTTGAAATCGGTGATGCCCTCGGTCGGCTCCGCGGGCAGCGGATCGTACAGGATGTCGGTCGAGCCACCGTCGGTTTGCTCGGCAGAACCACCTCCGCCCCCGCTGCCACCGGCGTCACACCCGCAAATCGCCGACAGGACCAGCACCGACCACGTCATCGCGCGCATGCCGTATCTCCTGAATTGTCCGCCCAGCGCCTGATCATCCACCCGCTTTCGCCCTCTCGTGCTCCCCGATCACGGAGCGCCGACGGCTTGGTATAACGCCGAAACCAGGCATGGGCAACACGCCGGCCCGACATCCATAAGCTCCACCCGTGAGCACCAGCCTTGCACCCGGGCGAACGGGGTGTTATAGGCGCCCCACCGGCGGGCAGCACCCGGCGGCCTGACCCGCCGCCGGTGCGACACCGTTCGTCTGGATTGGACTGGATCATGACCGGCGGTGATATCTTCTCGTTCTATCGGCAGCTTCTGGCGCTGCTGGTCGGCACCTATTCGCTGATCCGCCTGATTCACTTCGTGTGGCGCTGGCAAGCGGCCATGGAGTCCGGCCGGCGGAGCGAAGTGCTTGCCAGGCGCTACCTGGTGATCCAGATTCTGCGCCTGCGCATAAGCCGTTTCGCGCTGGACCTGGTGGAGCTTGGCGCATTGCTGTTGTTGCTGGCCTGGGTGATTCATCTGCATTGGAAGTAGCGTCCGAACGTTCGGACAGGTTGCCCGGCATCATGTTGACTGGCAGTAGCGCACGCCGGGCCTCCACTGACACAGCCGGCCAAACTGATGACTGAGACCGACGCCTCGAAATCACCGTCCCTATCCGACCTGCCGCACGACGAGCTGCTGGGCTACGGACGGGATCTGGGCCTGGAACTGGACGACGATGTCGCCCGCGGAGAACTGCTTCGGTTCATCCGCCAACGACAGGAGTTGCTCGTCCAATTAGACCGGCAGGCCATGCTGGACGTCGTAGTCTGGGCCCGGCGGCCGGTACGCCGCTCGGCCAGCAAGGAGGTGCTGGCCAAACAGATCGCCCAGGTCCAGCGCGTGGATTATGGTGGCCTCAGCGCCGAAGGGCTCGCCGCGCTGGCCACCTTACGAGGCGTAACGCCGGAGCCGGGCGAGCCGCGGGCCACGCTCGAACGGCGGCTGCGCCGGGCCGAGGGCATATGGGGTAAAGTCCGCAGGGCAAGGCGGCGATGGCTGGCCCGCCTGATAGCCAGGTCGGTCGAGACCGAGACGTCCACTGAATACCAGTTTCTTCCGGAGGAGGATCGGGATTCCCTGCGCCGGCATATCGAGTCGGAGGGTGTGGTAGGCGGCATCGCCAGCAAGCTCAAGGGAGTGGCTGACGACTACGTCCGAGAAAAGCTCGACGAGATCGAGTTGCGAATCGACAGGAAGCTCGACGAGATCGATCAGCGATTGGCCGAATGGCGGGACCGCGAGGTGGCCAACCGTCTCAAGATTGTCAAGATTACGTTATTGGTGTCGATTCTTGTGGCCCTGGTGTCTCTCGGGTATGATAGGCTCACCGTAAGGCGGGACTCGCAGCCGACGCCCGCTCCTCTCATTGAGGAGGAACAAGGCCGGTAGTAACCGTTTGGAGAAAACTCTCACCGGCCCTGGGTTTTGCCCGCTCAGTTCAGGATCAGAATTGAGTGGGTCCGGGGAACCAGGGCATCCGGGAGCAGTGTGCGTCACGATGTACGAGAAGTTCAGCCCCAGAGTCGATAAGGTCGTCAAGCTGGCTAACGAAATCGCCCGCGAGTACGACCAGGAATACGTGGGCACCGAGCACATCCTGCTGGCCATCGCCCGGGAAGGTACCGGTCTGGGCGCCAAGGTTCTTCGAGGACGAAACGCCAGCGAAGCCCACTTGCGGAAAGAAGTCGACAAGCTGATAAAAAAGAGCATGGAGGAGACCTGGGTCTTCGGTCGTCTCCCCGGCACGCCGCACTTCAAGAACGTGGTGGCCACTGCCATCGAGCAGGCCCGCCAGCTCAACTCTCAGGAAATCTGCACCGAACATCTGCTGCTGGCCCTGTGCCGCGAGAGCGGCAGCGTCGCCAATCGGGCGCTCAAGAACCTGGGGATGCGCTACGCCGACGTCCGGGCCAACGTCCTAGAGCAGGTGCCTTCCAATCCCGGCGAATAGCATCAAACGCCAGCAGAAGTAGCGTCCTACAGTCGTCCCCTGCCCAGCTCCGCTTACG
>JANQGB010000169.1 GCA_028277545.1 Phycisphaerae bacterium
AAACCGGTGCGGTGCCGGCCTTGTCGGGAGCTACCCTATCCCCGCCGAACTCGATGCCTATCGCTTGTTGCCGCCGCCTCCAGCGACCCCGACACGCTCGTTTCTCCCGGCTGCCTCCATGATCCGGCGGCCGTGATCTTCCATCGCCTCGCGCGCAGCGTCCTCTCCGAGCCGCGCATAGATCAGTGTCGTTGAGATATCGGCATGCCTGAGAGCGTCTTTGATGCGATTGAGGTCCACGCCGGCCTGTGTGAGCCAGCTGCCCACGGTTCGTCTCAGATCGTGCAGCCGGGCGTCGCATAGCCCCACCGGCAGTTCGATCTCTTCCAAATCCGCCGCTTCAGCGCACTCGTCATAGGTTGGGTCGCGCCCCAATTCGTCACGAAGACGATTCAAGATGGCTGTTTCCGGGCTGTGCTCAGGTCCGGTTGCCCAGAGCATGACTGTCGCTCGCTTGCGGACGCGGCGCCATGGAACACTGATATTCACCAAGTGCTGCCCTTTTCTGGCACCCGGGAGAAGGAACGTATTACCCTGCAGTTCGGGAATCGCCTGCATTATCGCCAGTGCGGGAGCGCTCAACGTGGCGTATTGCTCTTCGCCTGCTTTGGTAAGCGGCAGACGGATTTGACCGCGGCCCCAATCCACATCGCGCCGCTTGGTTTGGAGTAGTTCGGTCTTTCGCAGCCCGGTTAAGAGATAGAGCCACAGCGCGGACCGGACGTAGACGTTGCTTTCCTCATCGATCGCCGCGGCGAGGGCCGGGACCTCATCAGGTCGCACCCACCGCTTGCGCTTGTGCTCCTTGAACTTCTCAACGTCAGCCGCTGGATTTGCCGCGTTGCCATCGACGAAGCCCCATCGTCTGGCGAGGCGGAACATGTGGCGAAGCAGGGATAGAAGCCTGTTAGCCTCATACCGCCCACGATCGGTGCCAATCTTGGAATGCAGGGACTCGATATCACTGTGGGCGATATCAGCCGCCTTCTTCTTCTTCCATGAAGGCGGGATGTGCTGTTTGAGTCGCCGTTCGTCTTCCTTCCACGTGCGTTTGTGCTTTTTGGAGTGTTCCGCGAAATACTGGTCAGCGAGGCCGGAGAACGTCTTTTTCTGCCCCTCGTTCTTCTTCTCTTCCAGCGGATCCAGGCCACCCCTTACTTTCACCCGCTCTTCACGAGCCTTGTTTCGGGCTTGGTCAAGAGTGAGGTCCGCTCCGAAGCGGCCAAGCACCATGAGACGCTTATTCCCCTCGACGCGATAACTCAGGACAAAGGCCTTCTTTCCGCTCGGGTATATGCGCACACCGAAACCGGGCACTTCGTCATCCCAGCGGACATCCCAACCGCCTTCGTACTTGAAGGCATCAATGAGGCGCTTCGTCAGTTTCATCTATCTGCCCGAGTGACCAAAGTGAGTGACCACCACATATAGTAAACGGTGTGGCCGTGGGCGTAAACCGTGTAGCCAGTACGTTACGGAATCGGACAGAATAGGTGGGTTTATCGCAAACGAGGTTGGGGTGGTTCTATGTGTGACTTCTGATTACGGATCAGGAAGTTGGGAGTTCGAGTCTTCCCGGGCGCGCCATTTTTAAACATTATAGCAAAGGC
>JANQGB010000178.1 GCA_028277545.1 Phycisphaerae bacterium
CGCCAACACCACCAGGGGCACCAGCACCCCGAAGGGCTGCAGGTCGTGGCGCGGATCATAGAACATAGTCAGGATGGTCAACACCGCCACGGTAGGTGCAATCTGCATCATCAACGACGCCTGCGGACAACTCCGCCGCCAGACGGCCAGCCAGAGATAAGCAGGTTGGCGCTCTCCTTCGTTATGCGGTAGAGTGTAGTTGTTGGCGACCGAGCAGCCGGCTACCGAACGCCTGCACACGCCAATAACCGGCGGAGGAGGAGCCATGAGTACCCACGACTTCAATCCAGCGGACGGTGCGCCTAGAGTGCCGCCCACCCAGCCTTCGCCGCCAGTTGTACGAGAAGTACGGTCATCCTGGCCAGCCGTGATCGGCGCCATCGCGGTGGTAATGGGGGCGATCGGCTCGCTCGTTTGGCTTGGAACGACCATCGTATACCTGAGAATCGATCGGATACCGTCGTACCCTACCCACCTTCGAACCAGAGCCATGCGGATCGCCAGCGAATACACGACATGGAACGTGGCCCTATCTCTGACGCTGGCCGGCCTGGCGATCTTGCTGCTGGCAATTGGGATGAGCCTGATCCGCAGGCGTCGCCGGTCAGTCGCCGCTGCCAGGCTCTGGGCGGCGTTGAAGATCGTAACCGTTTTGATCTACGCGAATTTGCAGTATCAGATCGCCTGGACTCAGACGCAGGTCGCCGCACCATACACCTCGCCCAAAACGCCGGCCGAATGGAACAGCGCAATCGGCGGTGTTACGGCAGCCGGTTCGATCCTTTGGGGATGGGCCTTGCCCGTGTTCTTGTTAATCTGGTTCGCCGGCCGCAAGATCCGCGCGGAGACGTTGAACTGGTCCTGATCGTCGGCTGCACGGCCGGCGTCACCTGCCATCGCTGGAGCCATCGCGTGCAGTGCAAGAAATGTCACTACATGCTGTGGAACGTCCAGAGTCGAGAGTGCCCCCAATGCGGCACGGCGTTCCTACACAGCCAGTATCACTTCCCCCGCAATAACATCCAGTTCGCCTGCCCACACTGCAATCAACGATACATCGGCACGAGTGCGAAGGGGCATCTTGCCCCGCCGGAGTTCGACTGCCAGAAGTGTAAGAGTCACATTAGCATGGACGAGATGATGGTCATTCCGCGCGCCAGTGGGCCCCGCCATCCCGGCCGCCCGATGCGCTGCGTCAACTGCGAGTATCCGCTGTGGAGACTGCCGTCCCGGCAGTGCCCTGAATGCGGCACCCCGTTTCGCCCCAGTGATTTCGAGTTCGTGCCCACCGCGGTGGAGTTTGCCTGCCCGCACTGCGACAAACGCTACTACGGGACCGGTCCCGGCGGACACCTGTCGCCCAGCGACTTCGACTGCGCCGGCTGTAACCAGCGCATACACATGGACGAGATGGTGCTCTTCCCGGCCCCTGGCGTAGACGAAGAGAAGATCGGCGTGCCCCAGGCCGCCTGGCTGGATCGAAAACGCCGGGGCTTCTTCATGTCCTGGTTCTCGACGATCGGGTCATCCTTGGTCGCCCCCGGTCGGCTGATCAAGTCCGTGCCCGTTAAGAGCTCCCTGCAAAGCGCGTGGTGGTTCGCACTGCTGGTCCACGTGCCGGTGGTGCTCTTTGGTCTGATCGTCCTCGTGGTAATGCCGGTTGCCTTCGCCTTCACCTTTTCAGGTGGACGTCTTGGCTGGGTCGGCTCTCTCGGAGTCGGATTAGGCGTGGCCCTGTTCTGCACATTCGTCGGTACGTCCTTCATCGTCGCCCTATGGGGAACCGTTACTCACGGGATGCTGCGCCTGATCACCCAGCCGGTCGCCGGTGCCCGCCGGACGTACCAGGCCATCTGTTACAGCGCTGGGGCGAACATCATTGCCGCCGTCCCGATATGCGGAGCGTATACCTGCGCCATCTGGTGGATGATCAGCGCCGTCATCATGGTCAAGGAAGGGCAACGCGTCTCTGGATGGAAGGCGGCCATCTCGGTGCTGATGCTGCCTGCGCTGTGCCTGCTCTTCGCCATCGCTGGCGACTTCCGGTTTCACAGTTCCGTATCGATCGAGATCTCCACCCCCACCCGCCAAAACGAGGCGCTGCAGATCACCGAGAGCCTGCTGGCTTACGCTGAGGACCGCGACGGCCGGTTCCCGAATCACGCAATCCAACTCATCGTGGACTCCTACGTCAGCGCAGGCGACTTCGTCACTCCCGCCACAAACACGCTCACGGAGGACGTGAGTTTTGCCGGAAGCACGCTGGCCCGATTCAGCCTACAGTCCACCGCTAGCCAGACAGTCACCGCCGCACAGGCCGCCGCCGACCTGCCCGAACGCACGATCGCTCACCGTGTCGGCGACTTCGTGTTCACCTATCACGGGATCGACCCGGAAACTGCCGATCCCAGGCTATGGCTGGTGGTAGTGTCCCCCGACCCGGACACGAACGATACACCAATAGCGGGCTCGCCCCATCGCGTTGGCACCCTGAGCGGCTCGGTCACGGAGGTGAAGCCGGCAGCAATGCCAACTACGCTGGCCAGCCAGAATCGGCTTCGCCAGAGCGAAGGCCTGCCACCGCTGCCGGATCCCACAACCGTGACCCACGACGCGCCAGCCGTAGCCCCAAAGCCCGAACCTGACACCTCTCCGTAGTATGGTGAAGAGAGAGTCCGGAAGGAGCATCTCGCCAA
>JANQGB010000210.1 GCA_028277545.1 Phycisphaerae bacterium
TGATCGCCCGGTGCGTTCTCTGGACTGGAAAGGGGGTAATCGAACGCGCAAATGAGGTAAGATCGGCTTGATCTTGCCTCGTTTAGACGTATCTTACACCCATCTGGTGCTGCCAATTTGGGACTCGCTTGCAGCGCGGCCTCGGGCTCAGGCGGCAGGCCGCGCAGCAGGCAGATCGAGGACATGCGATCTCTCCATACCGACTTTCTTGGGCGGCTGACCCTGACGGTCGAGCAAGCCTCGACCCTGAACCGCATCGGTGAGTATCGGGGCAAACAGGACCTTTTTGCGCGGCAGACGCCTGAGACTCTGGAGTCGCTCCAGCAGGTAGCGATCATCGAATCGAGTGAATCGTCAAACCGCATAGAAGGCGTGACTGCCCCTCACGATCGCATCGAAGCTCTGGTTCTCCGATCGACCACGCCGCAGGATCGGTCCGAGCAGGAGATCGCCGGCTACCGCGACGCTCTCGCGCTCATCCACGAGTCGGCGCGGTACATGCCGCTGACCATCAACGTCATCCTGCAACTTCACGCGATGCTCTACCGCTACATGCCCAACGAAGGCGGGCGCTGGAAAGCGACGGACAATGACATCGTTGAACGGAACGCCGACGGCTCAATCAGGCGTGTCCGATTCAAGCCGCTCAATCCGGTGGCCACGCCGACGGCGATGGAGGCTCTTGCCGCAGGATACAAGGACGCGATCGACGGTCAGCGGAAGGAGCCGCTGGTTGTCGTCCCGCTGGCAGTTCTCGACTTCCTCTGCATTCATCCTTTTAGCGACGGTAACGGACGTATCTCTCGTTTGCTGACGCTACTGCTGCTGTACCATTTCGACTATCAGGTCGGGCGATTCATCAGCATGGAGCGCATCTTCGAGGAGTCGAAGGAGACCTACTACGAGACCCTCGAACGCAGCTCGGCAGGATGGCACGACTGCGAACACGACCCGGCCCCGTGGATGGACTACTTCTGGGGAGTGATGCTGCGCGCCTACCGGGAGTTCGAGGATCGTGTCGGCACCATCGGTCGGGGCAAGGGATCGAAAACGGAGCAGGTCCGGCAGATCGTCAGTCGCCGGATCGGCCCATTCTCCATCTCGGACATCGAGGCCGACTGTATCGGCGTCAGCCGCGACATGATTCGCCTCGTGCTGCGCCAACTTCGGGACGAGGGTATCATCACGCTCCAGGGAAGAGGGCGTGGCGCGAAGTGGCTTCGGTGCCAAGGCTAGCGGATGTGCAAACAGGCGTTCTATCTGGATACGAACGTAATCTCGCAACTGGCCGACCCGGAGCAGACAGTACGGTGCGTCCGGGACGCACCATTCATCTGTGTCGAAGCGAGCGCGTGGTCGGGAAGGCACTGCACCTGATGGAGCTGCACCTCACGTGCTGGAGCGGGTCGGAACAACCGCGGGCACCAGGCGCCGGCGTATGGCCAAGAAGAGCACTGTGGCGATCGCCGAGACGGCAAAGCAGCCGGGCCAGAGATACTGGCCGCCGCCGCGTGACATGATCCACCCGCCCAGCGGCGCGCCGATCATGTTGGCGCTGGAGAAGCACATCGAGAAGACACCCAGGTACCGGGCCCGGAAGCGGGCCGGTGCCAGATCGGTGACGATGGACGACATCAGCGGGGCATGCATGAGCTCGCCGCAGGTGCAGACGACCACTACAACAACGAAGTGCCAGATACTGACAGAGAAGCCTACCAAGCCGAATCCGACGCCGGTCACCAGGGCCGCCAGGGCGACAACCGTGCCGCGGTGAAACCGGCTGACCAGCGCCGCCACGGGCAGTTGAAACAGGACGATCAGCAGGCCGTTGATCGAGATCAGCTTGCCGTAGCTGTCGGGCCCGATGCCGAGCTCGTGCAGGTGGATGGGGAAGGTGGACATGAACTGCATGAACACCAGGCCGCAGAGCAACGACGCCACGCAGAACGCCACAAAGGTCCGGTCGCCGGCTATGTGCCGCAGGGCCTCGAAGCGCGGAGCGGCCACGGCCTCGACATGACCGGCGGTTGAGTCCGGATCGGCGGACTTGGCCGGGTTGCTGTTACGCGCCGGGCGTGTCTCCTGGATCAGCGCCAGGATGATGAGGGTGTACGCCGCGGCGGTCAGTGCATCACCCCAGAACAGCCAGGTGAACCACAACGTGGCCAGGAACCCGCCGATCACCGCCCCGACCGCGAAGCCCAGGTTGATGGCCACGTACATCAGGGCGTAGGCGTGCGGTCGCTGGTCGGGGCTGACCAGGTCGGCAATCATGGCTGAGGCAGCCGGGCGATACATCTCCGCCAACACGGTGAAGGCCGCCACCGCCGCCAGAATCCCTGCCGGCCAGTAGATGTATCCGAAGAACCTCAGGATGCATGCCCCGCCCAGCAGGCTGATGAGCATTACCGCTCGCCTGCCTGCGCGATCAGCAAGATACCCGCCCGCCAAGGCGCCGAGTATCGAGCCCGCCCCGTAGACGCCCATCGCCAGCGTGGCGAAGCCCACCCCGAGCCCGAGTTCGCCAACCAGATACAGGGTCAGGAACGGCAGCAGGAACGTGCCCGCCCGGTTTATGAAACTGCCCACGCACAGGATGTACACCGCCCGTGGGAAACCGAGATAGCTCTGGATCATCACCCTGCTTCCGCGGCACCGATCGGCTGGCAGGTCAGCCTGCCACCCCGCGGCCTCCGGCACTCTGGTTCACTCTCGGGCGCCACCGCCCGGCTCCCCGGCGCCGCCCCGTGACGTCCCCACCGGCGTGGCGGTTATCCCGCAGTATGGTCTTCCTGCCTCTCCGTACCTACAGTCGCATCGTACTCGAAAGTTGGATTCCAGGTGGAATCTTTCCGTAGAGACCACATTGTGCGGACTTCGCTATCGACTTTGCAGCCCGACTTTGGGTATACATATACTTAGTGCCGCTTTTGGTAAGCGGCTTTCGCCCGCGTCGTGGCGGCCCCGGCGTGCCGGGATCTCCGCCGGGCGAAGCGCCTGTAAGTTCCGCCGCCTCAGGAACTGCCTAGGCCTCCGCGAAGCTGTGTCACCGAAACAGCACTACGAATACAGGGCGGGGAACGATGCCAGCCGGCCTTCCTTGGGGGTATCGGTTCAACCCAACGCGGGTGTGTCTCGCGGTGCCCCACTCGCACCGCGGGCGAGGAGTCTGGAGGAACGTATGTACCGGGGATTCAAACCGCTGGTAACCTTGCTTCTTGTCTGGCCGGTGAGCCTGCTGGCTGCCGATTCCACGCAAACGTCGTCGGCGGAAGCAGTGGAGTACGGTGAACGACTGGATGCAACCGCTTTCGGTCCGGGCGTGGTCGAGAGCATGGACGTGGCCTTGGCTCGCGATCGGGCCGCGGCAGAGCGTCCCACCGCGGATGAGTCCCAGAATCACCGAGGACAATGGGTGGTGCCTTCCGGTCGATCCACCTATTACCCTTACTCCGGTCGACACAACCTGACGAACAAGTGGGGCGACACGGCCATGGGGATCGGCTTCGGCGGGCCGGTGGACGTGGCCGGCGCTTACTTCGCGGGTCAGGGCGGACCGGGCGTGTGGACCACCGGTGTGCGCGTGATCGGTTATCGCGAAGGAGCCGAGGTCGGGCGAACCGAGTGGTTCTCAGAGATCAGCGACACGCCGGCCTGGCTGGCGATGAACCTGCACGGCGTCGACCGTATCGTCATCGAGTCGAAGCCCGTACTCAACAACGGCGGCTGGTACGCACTGGACGACCTTACCTTCACGAGGTCTTCCGGCAGTGGGCTGAACGAGCCCCGGAAGGTCGTGCTCGACTTTGAAGATTGCCAGCATCGCACTGTATTGAGCGGTACGGATTACGCGGGCCTGACCTGGGAGCGTGGCACAGGCAGCGCTCACGATGGTGACAGCATCCCCGCCCCACAGGTGGCTATTGCCCCCGAGTTTGCCGACGACGGAGTGGAAGCGGTGGCCGGCCCGCTGCTCAGGGCCGGCAGCGTTACTCCGCCCGAACTACTGCTGAACTTCCAGGGCGTGGTCCGCGGCGACGCCGGACAATGGTCCTACCCGCCAGACACCTGCGGAGCAATCGGCCCCGACCACTTCCTGGTGACGGTGAACCGGGTTTTCGCCGTGTTCGACAAGCACACCGGCGCCGAGTTGATGAGCATCAGCCTGGGGTCGTTCCTGCCGGGCTCGAGCGGCGATCCGCGGGTACTGTTCGATCAGTTCAGCAATCGCTGGGTGGTGATCGTCTCCGACTTCAGTTCGCGAACCTACCTGGCAGTGTCGTTGACGGACGACCCGACAGGCGCCTGGTTCAAGACCAACTTCGTAGTCTCTCAGGGGGAGGACGCCGGCTGCTGGCCGGACTACCCGACGCTGGGGGTAAACTCGGAGGGCATCTTCAGCGCCACTTACATGGTCGGCTGCGGCATGACCATCTTCGTAATCGACAAGGCACCGCTGATCGACGACCCGCCCAGCATGGGCACCGTCACCGCGTTCCGCGGGCTGCCGATGGAGGGCGCCATCCAGCCGGTGCACACCTACGGCGAGCCGTATCAGCAGTTCTTCGTCTCACGCTTCACGCCGGAGTTGCTGCGAGTACGTCGCGTGGGCGGCGATATGACCGCGCCCGCCATGCAGCTGCTGGGTACCGTCGCGATCCCCGATCACGATAGCCCGCCGGACGTTCCCGCGCTGGGCAGCTCCACGCCGCTGGACAGTGTCGGCTCACGCCTCATGAACGCCGTGTATCGCAACGGCTCGATATGGACCGCCCATACGATTGGCTATCAGGGTAAGGCGGCCTGTCGCTGGTACGAGATCGATGTCGAGCCGCTGGTCCTGCTGCAGCAGGGCACAGTCAGCGACCCATCGCTGCACTACTTCTTCCCGGCAATCGCGGTCAACACCCGAGGCGACGCTGCTCTGGGTTTCAGCGGCGCCAACAGCAACCAATACGCGGCCGCTTATTGCACTGGGCGCCTGGCGACCAACACGGCCGGCAGAATGGCCGAACCGCTGCTGCTTCGCGAGGGCTCGGCTCCACAGAACAACATCGACGGCTACGGGCGCAATCGCTGGGGCGACTATAGCCTGACTTCGGTGGACCCCGACGATGACCTGACCTTGTGGACCATCCAGGAGTACGCCCACGCTACCGACGACTGGGGTACCTGGATCGGCCGCCTGGAGTTCCCGGTCGACTGCAATGACAACGGCGTGGCGGACAGTGAGGACATCGCGGCCGGGACCAGCCAGGACTGCAACAACGACGATCGGCCAGACGAGTGCGAAACCGGCAGCGCTGTCACCCAGGATTTCGAGGGCACCGGCGGTTCGTCGTTCCAGCTTAACGGCTCGGCCGAGGCGCTGTCCGGTGCGGTCCGCCTGACGCCGGCTTCGGCCAACCAGCACGGGTCGGTAGTGTTCACGCGGCGTCCACTGGAGCCGGTGGCGTCCTTTACCGCGGCCTTTGACTTCCGGATTGGCGGCGGCTCTGGGGCGGACGGGTTCAGCTTCGCCATGCTCGACGTCACCAGCTACACCCGGTCGGCCGTCTTCGGCGAGAGCGGCCCGGGAGAACACTCGCTGGCTGTCCAGTTCGACACCTACGCTAACGCCGGTGAGAACGATAATCACCTGGACTTGCTGCTCGACGGAGTTTCTCTCGGTACGTACAACCCGACGTTCGACCTGAACAACGATCAGTGGCACAGTGTCTGGATCGAGTTCGAGGACCAGGCCATAACCGTTGAACTTACGCCCAACGGTGGTTCGCCCGAGACTGCCTATGATGCCGTGCCGGTTACGGGGTATGTCCCCTTCAAAGGCCTTTTCGGACTTGGAGCCCGAACCGGTGGGGCAAACGATGAGCACTGGGTAGACGAGGTGGTGGTCACGGCCGTCAGCCTTACCGACTGCAACACCAATGCCAACCTGGACGAGTGCGACCTGGACGCTGGCAGCAGCGCGGACTGCAACACGAACAGGCTGCCGGAC
Source organism: Phycisphaerae bacterium (assembly GCA_028277545.1). Taxonomy (GTDB): domain Bacteria; phylum Planctomycetota; class Phycisphaerae; order UBA1845; family UBA1845; genus JANQGB01. The sequence continues at coordinate 5,999 of JANQGB010000210.1, forward strand.
GAGTGCGACCTGGCCGACGGCGTTAGCGCAGACTGCAACAGCAATTCGATTCCCGACGAGTGCGACGAGGACTGCAACGGCAACGACTCACCGGACGACTGTGACATTGCGGCCGGGACGAGTTTCGACGGCAATGGCAACGGCGTTCCCGACGAGTGCGAAGCCGTCGTGGTGTTCGTAGATGCCGACGCGCCCGGTCCCAACTTCGGAATCAGTTGGGAGTACGCGTTTGCCGACCTGCAGGACGCCCTGGCCATGGCCCGCACCGGCGGCGTGGTGGCCGAGATCTGGGTGACTGCAGGTGTGTATACGCCCGACCGTGGCACCGGCTATCGCGAAGCCAGCTTCGAGCTTGCTGAAGGGGTCGCCCTGTACGGGGGCTTCAGCGGCGAGGAAGAGAATCGAGAGCAGCGCGACCCGGCCGCCAATCTTACCGTATTGAGCGGTGACCTGGCCGGCAACGACCCGACCGGCGGTACAGGCGAGAACAGCTACAACGTGATTCTAGCCAGCGGCACGGGCGGCGACACGGTCCTGGACGGTTTCGTCATCACCGGGGGCAACGCCAACGGCAGCGGTACGCCTTACAACGCCGGGGCTGGGATCTACGCCGAAGCTGGCAGCCCCAGGATCGTTGGTTGCCGCATAGTAGGCAACTCGGCGCTATTTGGCGGCGGGATATACAGCGCCGGCGGCGGCCCGTCGCTGGTCAATTGCGCGTTCAGCGGCAACGCCGCCGACTTCGGCGGCGCCATATTCAACGACGGCGGCAACGTCACGGTCACCAACTGCACGATGGGCGGCAATACGGGCACGGTCGGTCCGGGCGGGCTCTACGGTTCGTCCAGCAGTCAGACGACCATGACTAACACCGTGCTGTGGGGCAACTCCGTTGCGGAGGACCAGGCTCAGTTTGCCCAAGTCTACGGCGGGTCGTTGACCGTCAACTATTGCTGCGTGCAGGGGCTGACGGGGACACTGGGGGGCACCGGCAACATCGGTGCGGCTCCGGAGCACGATCCGCTCTATGCGGACCTGGACGGGCCGGACGACGCTCTTGGCACAGCGGACGACGACCTGCGGCTGTCGGCCGGCACGCGCTGCATCGACGCCGGCGACAAGCAGGTCGACACCGACGCCAGCACGCCCGGCATCGAGCCTCTGCCGCTGACGGACCTGTCCGGCAATCCTCGCGTGGCGGATGACCCGGCCACGACCGACGTGGGCCCGGGCGCTCCACCAATCGTCGACATGGGCGCCCACGAGTTGCCCGCACAGATCGGCGACGGCGATCTGGACGACGACGGCGACGTGGACCTGGTCGACTTCGAGGCCTGGCAAGGCTGCATGACCGGGCCGGGCGCGGCCCCTTATCCGGCCGGCTGCGGGGCCTTTGACTTCGACGGGGACAGTGACATTGACCTGGACGACTTCGCTGCGTTTCAGGCCGTTTTCACTGCGAGTACGCCCTAGGCTGCCCCCGCTGCAGCGCCGGTTTAGGCCGCGGGCGTCGGTCCGTGCGGACTGAGGCCGGTGGGGCGGTCAAAGGGCAAGCGTCCCGCGCTGTCCCGCTAGAGTGAGGCGGCTCGGGGCGGCACCGTGCAGGTTTCCCGCTTCGCCGTGATCGTTACTCAGCAGCCTGGAGCCGTTTCCGGCGTCACGATTTCTCGGGGGCCAAGTCTATTGAGGTCTTGCGGGAATCATGTTATATGAACGTCGTGAACGACGCCAAAGACCAGACTACCTCCACCTCAGCCAAGACTGAGTCCACCAAGCCTGCGGAGCCGTCTGCGGGCAGTGCTCCGGCCGCCACCCAACGGAAGGCGGGGGCGGCCAAGGAACTTCCCCAGTTCCGCTGGAAGGTCGTGGGGTATTCCCAGGGCGTGCCGCTTACCTTACTGCGATCGGTGGAGCAGGAAGACGCGGAGGCCCACCTGGCCCGCTATCGGGCGGAAGGCTATTACACCGAGTTGGCCATCCACCCCATTGACGCGAAGATCCCGCTGCCGAAGGGTGTTCCGCTTGCGCCGGCCCACCAGAACAAGCCGGCCCCGCCGCCAGCCCCGAAGAAGACAGCCAAGAAGAAGGCGGTAGCGGCTACTACCGTTCGGGCCAAGGTGAAGACCTCGGCCAAGACTGCCGAGAAGGCTGCGACCAAGAAAGCAGCCAAAACGGCGAAGAAGTCGGCTGCCAAGACGAAGGCCGCCGCCAAGAGCAAGACCACCGCCGCTGCCAAGGCCAAGAAGGCAGCGGCTGCCAAGAAGAAGACAGCCAAGTCGGCCGCCAAGAAGACCGCGAAGGCCAAGCCCAAAGCCAAGGCCAAGAAAGCCTCCACCGCCAAGACAACAAAGAAGGCCAAGGCAAAAAAGGCCACCAAGAAGACGAAGACCAAGACCAAGAAATCCGCCAGGTAAGGGTCGTTGAGCGGTCCCGCGTGTCGGAGTGCGCATCGTCGTGTGGCCGCCCGATGTGGAGGAACACTCCCCGTGGCTGATACTACTGCCGATACCCGCGTCAGCTTCTCGCTTGGCCGGCTGGGGCGCACTATTCGCCCGGCCTTACTCCCGGCGCTGGCTGTGCTGATCGCCGCCGGCTGCGCGATGGACGTGCCGCTCGGGTCCTCCGGCCCGTTTCGGAGCGCCCAGGACGTGGACGCGGAGCGTTTGCGAGCCCGGCTCGACCGCGACGGGGATGGCGGTTTCGACGAGCCGCTGGACATCGCCCGATTCACGTTCAACCACGCGCACGACGTTCAGCCATTCATCGAGGCAGCC
>JANQGB010000232.1 GCA_028277545.1 Phycisphaerae bacterium
GCCAGCCAGGTAGTCATGGTGAAGGTGCCAGTCCCGTGACCGTAGGAGCTCACCTCATACTCGGTCACCGTGCGCTGCGGACCTTCAAACACAGCATCGTCGGCGACCCAGGTGTCGTCCACGTCGCCCGTGTAAAAGAACCGGGCGGTGGTATTCTGGTACACCAGCAAAGAACCGCGGGCGCCGCCGGTAGACGGCGTATAGCTGAAGCCCGGCGGAAGCGGGCGCGGCGTGGCAAGGTACACCCCCTGCTCGCCACCAGCTACGACACCGGGATCCTGGTTGTCGGCAGCCGGTTCGCCGGGAGCGAACTTGCCGACCGGAGCGCCAACCGCCGCGGTGGATGGGGCGGCGCTGGCGGGTGCCACGCCCTCGGACGTTCCGGGGGTCGCGTGCGTGGCCGCACCGAAGGCGCTACAGCTAAAGACGCCGACGGCCAGTAATGCGATGGCGGTTAGCCACCTACAAGATCCGATCTCCTTCATCATCGTCCTTTCCTCCCTTGGGGAAACCTCCCCAGTTCCGTTGATGAAAACCACAAACTTGACAACTCGGTGCTCTGTGGCAGTGCCACAGCTCTGCGTTTTCGGTTCGGGTGGGGAATCACCCGACTCGACTTCGCCTCTCGTTCTTCTCCTCCAGCGTCACCTCCTCGGCGGAAAACGCCACTGACAAACCCTAAACTCAAGCAGCGAACGCACCTCGCCGCTCTTGCCTGTCCCCAAGAACCACACCCCACGGGGACCCCAGATATAGAACCAAGCTCGGAACAGGCTCACCGGTCGCCTGATCCGTGTCGTCACCAAAGCGGCGTCGAGCCCTGGCCGAGCATCTGACGGCAACATGTGAAACCCGGACGTGTATGTCTGCGCATCCACAGGTGCTAGAACAACACGCGGCCACGCTCCCTGGCCCGGGTTGCACAACCAATACGAATGCTCTCAAGCCCTACTCCGCTGTTACGCGGCGCGCAGACACTCTCTGACGAATCTCGGCATGGGTATAAAAACACCGCCTCGCTCGGCAGTGATTACCACCGCGAGCCGAGATCCACACTGCACTACCGCTGTCATCAGCGACGTTTGCGCAACGTCCGATTGGCCGCCGTCGCCCGCCGCCTCAAGCCTGTTCGCACCAAGCTGTCGGGGATGTGCATTCGCCAGCGCGGCGAAGAGTGCGGACGCCTTGCGACGCCTCGCACGGTCCAACTACACAGCCCCCGCGCCGAGCGCGGTCAGGCAAACAGGTTTCAAGGCCTCTTGGCTTAGAGACAGGACTCACGAGACGGCGGGGCCGACGCAGTACCGTTCCAGACGGATTGCCCCTTCCGCCTCCCGTCAACTGTATTCCACTACGGCACCTATTTTAACCAGCCGCGCGATAAGAACCAAGAGGAAACCGCCGCAAAACCAAGTAAATCGCCCCCGTTACAGCTTGAATGGAACATTGGGGCAACCAGCCGCATGAGGCCAGAGCGCACGACGCATTCAGCCTGAGGAAACGTGCGCAACTCACTGTCATCAAAGTAACAATGGTGCCTTTCTCATGCGGCCGTGGGAGGTGTTGACAACTCTGAAGGTCCCAAAATGCCCAGTCGCAGGCCCGTGTTCAAGCCAAACTGGACGCTCGAAACCTTTCAAGTGTGGGTACTTGGGCTGACTTGTCGGCAGTGATGCAGGCAGGCTCGAATCGGTCACCACACGCCGAAATGGCGGCGGCTGCTCGCTCGGAACGATTCGGCGTTCACTCGCGCGTGCCCACACACCAGCCGTCGACTTGGGTGCGATCCCAGTCCCAGAAGTTGGCAGCCACCGTCTTCACCGGACGATCTTTGGCCGCCAGAACGAACATGATCGGCTCCCCCGTGCAATCGGCGAAGTCCACGCCAATGGGCTGGCCGTAGTATTCGTGCAGCAGCGGAACGCACTCCTGAATCTCTTCCTCGTCCTGCAGTACGAGCACCAGGCGCGGCAAGGACGCCTTCAGATCGGCAACGAGAATCGCCCGCCGTTGCGCGGCGCCGGCGTAGTTTCGTCTCAAACCGGTGAGCATCGTGTAGCGCGAGGCGCAGCGGCGGCGGGCATAGTAGTAGATTGAGGCATCGTTGCTCAGCACGAACACCTCATCATCCGGATCAGTCAACTCCGCAACCTTGCGCCCGATGGCACGCGCCCAGAAGTCGCGTGAGTTGTATTTTCCAACCGTTATACCGAACGGCGTTTCCAACAGGTAGTGATTGATTTCGTTCACCAGCAGACCGAGCGGCGCAACTGCATAGAGCCCCACGAGCATTCGCGGCCATACAGACCCCGGGCCACACGCCGCGCCCAACCAGTCAACCAGGTGCCAGGTTGCCATGGCGATGGCCACCACCAGGGCCGGAACCAGCAAGTAGTAATAGTGGGGCCAGAATTGAGCCGGCAGGCAAATGGCGAGGTAGCCGGAGACCAGCAGGGCCAGCATAGCCAAGGCCGCTCCGACACGTTGCCGCACTGCCATCACAGCCAGCACCGCCGCTGCCACTGCCCCGGCCCACCACAGGGTGGGGGCGCTGGTGAAGGGGTTATGCTGGGCGCCAAGCGCCAGGAAGCCGGCGAACCTGTCCAGTACGCCCTGGTCGGAGCCGCTGTAACTCAGGTTCACCGCGAACACCGCGTCGATCAACTCGGCGTAGCGATCCGTTATGGCGAAGTAGCTCCCCGTCGCTAGCCACCCAAGAGCGGGCCCGGCACCGAAGGCCAGCATGGTGCGTACGAACCTGGGAACGAACCCCTGCACTCCCGACGCTGACCAGCACCGCAAGGCCAGCCAACCGGCCAGCATCAGCCAGTGCATGGCTACGACCGTCTTGAGCAGCGAAGCCAGACCCAGCAAGAGACCGGCCAGCAGCACAGACCACGTGGACTGGCTGCTGCGGCCCAGCACGCACCACCAGGCGGCCATGATCAGGGTGACCATGTAGATCTCGCGGTTGCAGCCTTCGCCGGCCGTGGCCGGGTCGGAGGAGGCCAGCGCAAACAGCACCGCCCCACAAACCGCCGCTGACCGGCCGCGGCAGCGGCGCAGGATGCCGACGATGAAGCCCAAGGTCGCCAGCGAGAAGGCACACGCCAGCCACCGGAACACAATTGGTTCGTCGCCGAAGACCGCGATTACGCTGGCGAATAGAACGAACACCCCCGGTGGCTGGTGATCCCAGACGTCGACATACAGCCGGTCACCCTCCAACAGCCGCCCGC
>JANQGB010000289.1 GCA_028277545.1 Phycisphaerae bacterium
CCCGCTATGGTGCCCTCGGCCGTGGCCAGGATTCGATCCCCGTCCGCCAGGGCTACGGCGCAATGAAAGCGGGCCGTTCGGCGCTCGAATCCTGGCCACGGCCGAGGGCACCATAGCGGGGCGTATCGTCGACGATCCCCGCGGGAAGAACGGCTTCGGATACGATCCCCACTTCCTGGCCACCGAGTTCGGAACCACAACCGCCGAAATGCCGCCCGATCTGAAGAACCGCGTCAGCCATCGCGGCCGGGCCCTCCGAGCCATCGCCCCGGATCTGCACCGCCTGCTCGGCCGATGAAGGGACGGTTCCGCTCAGCGCCAGAGTCCGCACACCGCGCTACTGTGACCATATCCTGGCACATCCCAGGTAGGGTGCATCTTGATGCACCATTTCGAGACGCTGCGCGGCCCGCTATGCTGGTGCATCAAGATGCACCCTACACGTCTGGTGCGTTCCAACCGGAGCCGTCACGCTTAATCCCTTTGTAGTAGGGCATCTTGCCGCGGCGTCGGCCAGGTTCAGTCCAGGAGGGTGAGGGCGAGCAAGGCAGGAGCCCGAACGTCCATGGAGGGGTCGGCTGTCCGGAGCCCACGGAGGAGCGCAGGACTGGACGGATTCTGGCCGACACCGTACCCTGGATGTCCGGCGGGATTGAGAGTTTGCCCCCAAACAAAACTGTCTTTCATATATCCGTGTCTATAAAGCTAGACCAAACGCTGCGTAGTAAGGTCGAGGAGGCGAGGCAGTTATGAGCACTGACCCCCATAGCTCTCCGGTGGCTTCGATAAGAGTAGCGCAGGCTGTTTATTACCTGGATGGCCTAGGGCGAAGAGTGGGGCAGAGTCACCGCGGTGAAGACGCCGCCTTTCAACTCCCGGGCGAGTCGTTACCCGAGGTCGCCATCCAGGCCCTCATGACGGGCTATGACAGTCAATCTCTACGTGAGCTAGCTTCACTGGAGAAGCCGACTCGTCGAGAAGCCGGCCCGCTGTTTGAAGCTGCTGTTAGCGAACTCGGCCTGGAACCGGTTGATGATCTTGGCACTGCGTTCCTAGTGCTCGTCCGTGAAGTTGCTGAGAAAGTTGTTGCCGGAGGGAGACAACCACTAGAGGGAGCTGCTGCGTTGGAGCATTTCTACTACCGCTTCTACGACCAGTTGTTTAGACTCTTACTCTCGAACTTCTCTGCGTGATGCGCGCATGTCGATGGGGCTCAAGCGACTTGGCTCCTGTGAATTCGTGGATAGTATTCGCCGTGGATGATCAGTACGGTGCTCATGAGTGTATGACCCTTTTGGGTGAGGCGCCAACGACGACTGCGTGGAATTTTGGCGATCAGACCGTGGACGTGCAGTCGCTTGAGCAGTCGCGATACTCTGGCGCTTTGGCGGGTGCGTTCCCACTCAGCAGTTGTTGGCTTGAAGAGACGGCATCGAATGTCCTGATTGCGAAAGCCGTTGATGGCGTGCTCGCCGCGCATGGTAGCGGCGAAGAGTCGGATGTCGTCCGTAGCGGCAGGGTTGAAGCCCCGGTAGGAGCGGTGGTTCTTGCGAATCGGCCGAGCCAGGGCCGGGAGGCCATGCCGGGCCTCAGTGGGATCCTCGACCGCAGTCAGGGCATCGAGATACCGACGGTTGGCGGCCAGCGAGACCTCGGCGTAACGAGGGAGGTTGCTGACCCGTTTGGCCATTGGATACCAGCCCATCACTTGCTCGCCGTGACGGATGCCGCTTCGCCAGACCTTGAACTCATAGGGACGATTGATAACGGTCTCCACACGCAGTACGCTCCCGTGCTTGTCGTACATTTTAATACCGTTGTTCTTCATCCGATGGCGAATGCGAGCGCCCGGCCAGCGTTTTCTGTAGTGATTGCCAATCTCGCCGGCGAAGTTCCCGTTGAGCTTCCGACCGAGGAAGGTCATTACGTCCTCGGCGCCGAAGCAGTGCGTGGCATGCTTCAGCAGGTTTTCATACAGGCCCGCCAGAGCAGCGGGACTTCGGAACATCAGGTCGGTGGCCAATTCGGCCTGTTCGGTGACCCAGTAATAGTCCATGCCTTTGAGCAGGTTCTTCATCAGTGGATTGACTCGGCGAGCCAGGGCAGTCAGCGTGCGGGGCCACTTCTTCTTGGCGAAGCGGTTGGCCAGACGCTGGGCTCGCCAGGGATCGTCGATCCAGCAGAAGGCGTTGTCCTGTTTCCGGTAGGCGATGCCGCACTGGTCCATCTTGCGGGCGAGCCAGTCGTGTCCGTTGAGGCAAACCTGAGTGGTGAAAGGGAACCAGGACGCAATCCGCACATGCATGAGGCCAAGTTCGCGATCGACGAAATAGAAGTAGAAACAGAGGCATTTGCGGCGGGCAGAGACGATCTTCGGGCGGCGCTGCCCGTGGGCGATCTTGAAGCTCTGGCAGGCCTCAACGGCCGCGAGGATGCAGACCAGCCCCTCGGCGATCTGGTCACGCTCGGCGATGGCCCGGACACGCTCTTCCTTTCGAACCGGGCCGGTCAAGTAGAGATACGGCCGTGCGGTTCGGTCGGCCATGGCCTTGGCGTGTTGCTTGATCAACTCGGACTGCCGGGCTACGAAAGTGCCGAAGTCCTTGATCCGCAGGCCTTGGCGGGCTATGAATTGCTCCATGGCCTCGGGCCATCCCAAGGGCAGATGGCCTTTGAAGAGAATCCGGTCGAAGCAAGAAATGGTGCCGGTGATCTTGGCCTGATGCTTGTCGATGAATCGTTTCACGGCGTTCTGCGCTCCATGGTTGGGTGATCACTACCATGGTCAGGCCGGAACGCCGCTTTTTCAATCGGAGCCGGTCAGAGCCTCTTTGGTTGCGGCCGAAGGCTGCTTTGGGGAGGAGTATGTGGATGGTGTGCAGATGGCCGCTCCACTAAGGTGGGAGTCCGTCTATGGGGACCAAGAAACCGAGACCCCTTCCGCGCTCAGTGCCATCAGATTAGAAGCAAGGGAGTTTATCGAACGAGGGACGATTGCAGGTAAGCATCCGTCGATCATTCACCATGGCTGAGCACAGCCAAGACACACGTGCCATCGCGGTAGTATCCCCACGCGTTACCCAGGTGCCCAATACGGTGGCCAAGCGGATCCTCGCGCAACTCAACTATAATTCGACTGCACTCAGCGTACTCACTCATCTCGCCATGTCTCATGAAGCCGAGGGGAACCTCCGAACGCGCTGACTCGGTCAACAACACAGCGGGTAGGGTGCATCTTGATGCACCGTTTCGAGAGACTGCGTGGCCCGCTATGCTGGTGCATCAAGATGCACCCTACACGTTTGGCGCGTTCCAACCGGAGCCGTCACGCGCGTCATCGCGGGCTGACACGTGGCAGGTCGCGGCCGGAGGCCGCTTGTTGTGTCGTTCGCTTCAGCCGCTATAATCCCGCCACTTTGGCGCGGACTGGCGTGTTGAATCCTCAGGAGACGACGGCGGATGAGCGGCGAACTGGTACCCAAGGAGATGTTCTTCACCAAGGGCGTGGGCAAGCACCGCCATAAGCTGCAGTCGTTCGAGGCGGCGTTGCGGCATGCCCGGGTGGCTCCGTTCAACCTGGTCGGGGTGAGCAGCATCTTTCCGCCGGGATGCAGGATCGTCACCCGGGCCAACGGGCTGAAGAAGCTGCGCCCCGGGGCCATCGTGCACTGTGTGATGGCCGAGTCTCAGACCAACGAGCCGAACCGCCTGGTTTGCGCAGGCGTGGGGCTGGCGCTGCCGGCCGATAGCTCGCAGTATGGCTACATCTCCGAGCATCACGGTTACGGGCTGACCACCCGCAAGTGCGGCGATCTGGTCGAGGATATGGCCGCCTCGATGCTGGCCACCACCCAGGGGATCGAGCTGGACCCCGATACCGCCTACGACGAACGCCGCGAGATTTATCGGGCCAAGGGACTCGCGGTGCGTACCCGGGATAATGTGCAGACGGCCGAGGGCGACAAGAACGGGCTGTGGACCACGGTCTTTGCGGCCGCCGTCTTCGTCTGCTAACGCGAATGGCGTGGAGTAACCTGGCATGAACCGAGGTCACGAGAAGGGCGGCTGCAAAGGCCGGGATGCCTGGCTTAAGGGCCCGCAGATTGAGCCACTGAAGCTGGAGGGTAACGAGAGCGTCGCCGATCTGATCGACAACGTATACGCCCGCAGCGGTTTCAACGCCCGTCGCCTGGCGGAGGCGGCTCAGCTCGTCTCGCGCATGATCGACGATCAGGCCACCATCGGCCTGACCCTGGCCGGGGCAATGACACCGATTGGCATGAGCGGTGTGCTCATGTCACTGATCGAGGCCGGCTTCATCGACGTCATGGTCTCGACCGGCGCGAACCTCTTCCACGACCTGGCCCGGCCCTACGACCTGCCCATGGTCCAGGGGCACCACGAGGTGGATGACAACGCCCTGCTGGACGACGGCGTGGCGCGCATCTACGACGTGTTCATCACCGAGGACGACTTCATCCTGCCCACCGACGAAGCCGTGCTCAAGGCGGTCAAGCGGATCGACTTCACGCAGCCGTTCTCGACCGCAACGCTGCACAAGGCTCTGGGCGAGGTAATCCTGGAGACGGCCCCGCATCCCGAGAAGTCACTGCTGGCGACGGCGGCCAGGTACGATGTGCCGATCTACACCTCGTCGCCCGGAGACTCGGTTCTGGGGTTGATGCTGGTGCCGGCCTACCTGACCGATCGACCGATTGCCCTCAACCCGATCCTCGACGTGATCGAGCTGATGGCGCTGGTGTACCAGGCCGAGAAGACCGGCGCCATCGAAATCGGTGGGGGATCACCGAAGAACTTCTTCCTGCAGACGCAGCCCATGCTGCAGCAGATGCTGGGTGCCCACAGCAAGGGCGGGCACGACTACTTCGTGCAACTTACCACCGACGCTCCGCATTGGGGAGGGCTGTCCGGGGCCACGCCGTCGGAAGCCAAGAGTTGGGGCAAGGTTCGCGACGCCCGGGAGAACAACGTGATCGTCTATTCCTGCGCGTCGCTCACGTTGCCGGTAATCGCCCAGTACGTGCTGAATCGCAACCAGCCGCGGACTCCACGGCGACTCATGCAACGGCTCGGGGAGTGCACCGAGAAGCTGCGGGCTGCCACCGATAGGCACAAGGTGTTTGCCGGTGACCAACCTGGCTCGCCGAGTTTCGCGGATGTCTGGGACGCCTGATCGCCCGCGGCGCCAGCCCGCCGGGCAGGTCAGTCTTCGTCGGCGGCGCTGCGCTCCACCATGCTCTTGGATCCCAGCAGGACAACCGTGTTGGGGTGAAGCTTCCGCCATTTGCCCAGCGGGATCACCGGCGGCTCCGCGATGAAGGGGATCGTCTCGCCCTTGCGAGGGCCGGAGACCGCGGTCCACCTGGTGTCGTCTAGAGGATACCACAGGCTCTCAGTAGCCCGGTCAAAGATCAGGAACACGTCCTTATAGACGTAACCACTGACGCCAAACTGATCGATCTGCTCCCCCTTGTTGCGTCCGTGAACCACGGACAGGCTGGCCAGCGGTCACCAGCCCACCGCGAGCGGTTTACCCCCGATGGTGTCGTTCACCAGTTCGTGTCTGTCCAGCAGCGCGACTGGATAGGCGCGGGCTTCGTCGCCGGCGGCATAGCCAATGACCATGATCTCGTCATTGGTCTCGGCCTGCTCCTTGGGGCGGTAGCCGCTACGGGCCGCCACCTTCAGTAGCCGCGCGTCGTCAGGCGCTACGAACAGCGGATCGTCGATAGCCCGGATGCGGTCCTTGCCGATGCCGAACTGGAGTTTCCCGGCTGGAATCTCGGCACCTGTGAAGTCGTACCATTCGGCAGTCCCGGCAGACGGCTTTCCGCCTGCCCAAAGATACGTCTTTCCGTTGTCAGTCCGGATCTTCTTGCTGTCGGCGCCGATCATGCCGCGGTATTGCCCGCCCCGGTGATTCGTGGGCTCGCGGTCACCACTCTGAGCGATGCCCAGAACGGCCACTGCCGCCAGCGCGATCGCTCCCGTCACGGAGATAGCCAGTACGCGGTGGGTTCTGGTCACGACATGTCCTCCTCGAATTGACGGTCGGACGCACCGGCCCGGGCGCCCAGCCGGCCACATGCTGAAACCGCCTTCCTCGTCGGGGAATTCCGAGGATTCGCCGAATGCGAGCGGCGCGGCTTCTCAGCGGCCTTGCCGGAAAGTCGTCCTGGCCCATTCATCAACCGCCCGCTGCGTAACACGACGGGGCAGCAGACGAGGGGCTGAGCCGGTCCGTTGCCGGTCCGGCAGAAGCACCCGGACCGTATTGCCGACGCCGAAGTTGCCTTCCGGACGGCGGACGATCGGCTGGTCGATAATGACGAAGTCCAGACCTCCGAAGGGGGTCCTGTCGCCGGTGCGGTCTATCTCGCTCAGCACCTGATCAGTAATGAACTCTCGTGTGGCCCGCGGCGAAAGGGAGACGACCTCCGTGCCGCCCGGGGCGATGGTGCCCATGCCGCGCGGGTTGGCGGTAGTGAAATCGAGATCGGCCGTGCTGATCGACTCGTTGGGCACGAAGCGCACCCGCCGGTCAAACTGGTCCTGCTTGATCCACATTTTGGCGATGTTGACCTCGTTGGCGTACTCGCCGGGGCGTACGAGCCTGACCTGCCCGGTTCTCTTCTGCAGTGCCTCGAGCAGCCCTTCGCGGGCCAGGGAGATACTGAACCGACCGGTATACGGCTCGACCTGCATCTCAAAGCCCTTGGTTCCGCGTTTGGCCAGCGTGGCCACGGTGGAATCGATGATCAGATTGCTGCGCAGCGTACCCTCGGTCGACCCGCCGCGGATGGCGCCGTATCCCAGCCCCAGTCGGACGGTCTTCTCTGTTTCGGTCTTGTAGACGTCGCTGATGGAGGCCAGCGACATACGCTTGACATCGATAACGGTATCGTCGCCGAACAGCAGGATGCAACTGGATCGGATACCGGTGCGGAGCAGCGTCCCGCCAGGCAGTTCGTCACCGGCAGAGGTCGGCAGCCAGGCGTCAGCATCCAACGGTGACGTGCCGGTGGGTGCCCGCCGGACGTCGCCGACCACCTCGACGACCTTGGCGGTCAATGGTTGACGCTGTTCGGCGTCGGCCTGGTCTTGACGGGCCTCTGGGGCATTCTCACCGGCCGTTGCCGGCGGAGCTTCCTGCGCCTGCTGGGCGGCTGCGCCACTGAGCCCTGACGAACAGCCCCAGACAATCAGCCACGTCCAGTGCCACTTATTGACCATGAGGTGTCTCCCTGCCCACAACGAAGCGCTAGCGATGCTGACGTCAACAGTATATGCCGCAGATCGTGACCAGGCTACGGCGCCGCCGGCCTGAGCTGCCGTAAGTCGGCGGGGGCGGCAGGTCCAGATCAGCCGTCGGGCGCAGTTCCTTCTCCCGGTGGGATGGGCGGAGTGATATCCTCGGGGCCGTCCACTTCCGGTTGGCTCCACTCGTACAGGCCCTGCCTGGCCATGTACTCGTCAATCCTGCCAAGTGTGGCCACCAGCTCGCCGCCCCGCACTGCCCGGTAGGTGGCGTCGTAGGTCATGAGTTCAGCGGCGACGGCCTCCTTCAGGGCGTAGCGGCGGTCGCCCAACCCCCAGCTTCCCAGGAGCATGGTGTTAACACTGGCGGGGAGCCGGCAGGTCTTCATGGCCATGAAGGCCAGTGTCCCCTTGTCGAGCACGTGATCAGGCCCCAGCTGCCAGGCCTCCCGTACAACGCC
>JANQGB010000542.1 GCA_028277545.1 Phycisphaerae bacterium
TCTGAGGCACAGATGCGCAAGGCACCAGCAGATCAACAGTCGGCGGACCTCAGCGAACGACTTCATCAACAGTCGGGCACGTTGCACCCACACAGGCACCAATCCAGCCCTCAGGTACTTCTGGTACAACGCGGGCTCCGGGTGGTCCGATACCGTCGGCGTGACAGGGGACGAGTCGAAGCCCGGCGATTGTTGACCCCCCGGACTTGGAAGTCCGTTGGGAGCTCGGCAGGGCGTGAGAGGAGTACGACGCAACCGCGCCTTCTGCTGCGCCGCTAGTGGAAGAGACATGAAGTCACTGAATTGTGCCATCCTGTTCGCACTGAGCGCGACCTTCGCTCATGGTGGGTCTCTCGAGGGACAACCAACGTCGACGGCGGAATGCCAACCGCCGCGGCTCTGTACCCCTCCCGCAGCGCGCGACGTAGCTGCCCACCTGCGCGCGGAGGCCCGAGACAAGGGCCGAATGCCGCACGCGCTCCTCGCCCTCATTCAGGGCGTACGGGACCAGGCGCCGGAGGAGTTGGACGCGCTTGCCGATTCAATCGTCGAGGTGGGCGTTGGTCTTGCAGCACAGGGAACTCCTGAGGGTCGGTCGATCGGGAGACTCGCAGCTGAGACGCTGCTTGGCTCCGCGTTTTACACGCCTTCTGGTCAACCCGCGCGCGGCGTTCCGTATCCGAGGGGTGTCGATCGAGCGATCGAGATTGCGTATCGGCTACCCGGCGGCGACCTGGAACTCGTGAACATGGCGCGGCCCTTGATAGGAGATGAGGAGTGGCTTGGCCACATGCGTCAGTTCGCCATCTCCGATCTTGATCCCAGTGCCGCCTTGGCGGTCGTAACGCTGGAGTGGGAGGGGCCGACGGGGCTGGCGGTGCTTCGCCGTGTCTTCGAAGAGGGTCTGGCCGTGAATCCGAGAGCCGTGGATTACCTAGAGGAACTCGCCGAACAACACGGGTGGATGAGAGTGGCCCGGGCCTAGCTAGCTCACGCGCGAGCCAGCCCTGTGGCTCCAGACATATTCCCTCCCAGACCCGGCGCCAACCGGTCGAGTTTCGGAGCCCGAACGTTCACTCTGGTCGTGTTCGTCGGAATGGCAGGTTGCAGCAGCCAGGAACAGGACGCCGTCATCCAGGTGCGCGTCGATACTCGGCCGTGGAGGAATCAGAAGAAGGGCCCCGTCTGGGCTATCGGCGGTCCTACCCTCACCCCCCATCCTGGCTGATCAACCGCGGCAGGTCCCTGTCCCGCAGCATCTGGTTGAACTCGGCCACGTCGGTCTCGAGCAGGACCCGCAACGCCTCCTGCTGTTCGGCGAGCTCGGCCTGAAGCACTGCGTGGACCTGCCGCACGGGGTCCGTGGGACCGAAGTCACCCGTGTCCACCGAGATGGCCAGGTAGCCCATCCGCTCGATGATCTTGGACGGCCAGCGCACGTTGTCCTGCCCGGTGCCCGTGACCTGGAGCTGCAGCAGCTCGTGCTCGATGTCGATGAGGCTCTGGACCAGGCTGTCGGCGGCGGCGGTGACGGCCTCGGCGTCGTCCTGGCCGGTCACTACGTCGTTCAGGTCCTCCAGCTGCCGGCGGAGCAACTCGATCTGGTTCACCGCATCCGCCGCGGAGCTCATATCGTCCCGTAGCTCCGTCATGAGCTCGGCCTGGGCCAGAATCTCAGCGTCTGAGGCGGTGGCGTACGGGTCCTTGATGACCTCCAGGGGCTGGGTGAAGGTCTCGTCGCCCACCCTCAGCGCCACCGTGTAGGTGCCCGGAGGCGCCAGCACGGAGATGGGCGCCTGCCCGGCGGACCGGCGGCGCTCGTCTCCCATGTCGAACCACTGGGCGTACAGCGGCTTGGTGCGCAGGACGATCTCGGTGGACGATTCCCCGCGGAGGTTCCAGTTCACCCGGTTGATGCCCTCGTG
>JANQGB010000826.1 GCA_028277545.1 Phycisphaerae bacterium
ACAGTATAAGCCCCGTCCTGGCAGAATCTTAGGTGCGAGGTTGCGGTCTACCTCGTGCGCGGGCCCTCTCCGCGGCAGCGCAAAGCTTGCCAGTCAGTAGCCTTAACTGAGCAGGTCTGGACGTCACTTGTCGGCGGGCGGTCGTACTCTTTGCCGCCTGGCGCCCAGTCGCTTCGCGCCCTGTCGCCCAAGATGGGCTCAGCGGCCATGCAGATGGGCGGGGCGGCGATTGAGCGGTGGTGGCCGGTCGACTACGCTGCAACGCCGGGATCGTCAGCGGTACCTCGAGCGCTGCCCGGTGACCCGAACATCTAAGATGTGCGGGGACCTGGAGCGTCGAGACGGCCCTTGGGACACGGTGCCATACCGAAGCGCAGTAGGTCCTGCCAGTCGCGCAACTGCCAGAGAGTTGTGCCCGCAGTGGCCTGTTCCGGGCTCGTATGGTTGAGCGGCCACCACCGCTCGCGGAGTCGCACCGTTACGAGAGTTGCATGAAAGATCCGCCCGGTCCGAGAGAGTTTGCCACCACGCACTGGAGCATGGTGCTGGCCGCCAATCCGGATGAGGCCAGCGAAACGCGCGCTCGAAGGGCCCTCGAAGAGCTTTGCCGAGCTTACTGGTATCCTCTCTACGCCTTTGTGCGTTTCCGCGGGTACTCCTCGAACGATGCCCAGGATCTGACACAGTCGTTCTTCGCCCGAATTATCGAGACGGGCGGATTCGCGTCGGCGGATCCCGCGCGGGGCCGCTTTCGCTCCTACCTGCTGGGCGCCCTGAAGCACTTCCTGGCCAACGAGTGGCATAGCGGGCAGGCGCGGAAGCGGGGTGGCGGGGTGCGGTTGATCGAGTGGGACGCGCTTGATCCGGAGGCACGCTACGCCGGCGCCTCCGAGCAGTCGGATGATCCGGAACATCTCTTCGATCGCGCCTGGGCACTTGAGACAATTGACGGGGCTCTTCAAGCCTTGCGCGTCGAGATGGCGAAGGCCGGTAAGACGGAACAATTCGACGCCCTGGCTGGCAGCCTCACCGGGGAGGAGCAGTTGCCTCGGGAGGAGATCGCGGCGCGGCTGAAGATGAGCGAGGGCGCGGTCAAGGTGGCCGTGCACAGGCTGCGCAGGCGGTACCGAAAGCTGCTGCGGGCCGCCATCGCCGAGACGGTCAGCAATGACGCCGACCTCGAAGACGAGATGCGCTATCTGGTTGCTGTTCTGCGGCGGCGGTGAATTTTTTCTGTAACCTCCCGGCCCTTTTCCTTCACGAAGGGTTGAATGAACGCTGCTGGGAGGTGATTTCATGAGCGCTTCCGAAATACACGAATGCCAGCACTGCGGAGCCGTGATTCCCGCGTCATCGACCGCGAAGCTCTGCCCTGCCTGTCTGTTGTCGGGTGCCTTGTCGCCGCCCGGCGGCGAAACGCAGACCATCGCGGCGGCCGCCGCCGGTGCACAATCGTCATGCGGGCCATTGAGAGTCCCCTGTGAATTCGGCGCCTATCGTCTGCTGGGATTGCTCGGGCGCGGTGGCATGGGCGCGGTGTACGAGGCCGAGGACCTGGGCACCGGTCGTCGTCTGGCCTTGAAGATGCTCGGGCAGCAACTCGATTCGCCGGAGATGCGGCAGCGGTTTCTTCGTGAGGGCCGCTTGGCGGCCCGGGTAAACCACCCGAACAGTCTGTTCATCTTCGGCAGCGAGGAGATTGAAGGTCTCCCGGTCATCACGATGGAGATCGCGGGCGGCGGGACGCTCAAGGATCGACTCAAGCAGCGAGGTCCGCTCCCGGTGGCGGAGGCGGTCGATTCAATCCTCGACGTCATCGCCGGGCTCGAATCTGCCTATGCCGGCGGCGTGCTGCACCGCGACATCAAGCCCTCCAACTGCTTCGTCTGTCCTGACGGTTCGGTGAAGGTAGGTGACTTCGGGCTTTCGGTCTCAACTCTGGCCAAGACGGACACCTTCGTAACGGCCCACGGGAAGATCATGGGCACCCCGGCCTACGCCTCACCGGAGCAACTACGCGGCGACGAACTTGATGTGCGGGCCGACATATACTCCGTGGGGGCCACGCTCTTCACCCTGCTCACCGACCGGGCGCCGTTCGAGGGTGACAACGCAGTGCAGGTGGTCGCCAACGCCGTCAACCAGGACCCGACCCCGTTGACCGAGTTGCGTGAAGAGGTGCCGCCTGGCCTGGCGCGGGTGGTGCCCCGCTGTCTGGCCAAGGAACCGGAGGGCCGTTACGGCGACTACACGGCGCTGCGCAACGCTCTACTGCCCTTCAGCTCCAGAGAACCGGAGCCCGCCTCGATGACGCTCCGGGCGTCGGCCGGCTGGATTGACTACCTGATTGCCTTCCTGCCTGCCTATGTGGTCCTGATGTTCCTGGTCGGTGCGGAGGAATTGCTGGTCCGGCCGGTCGTCGAGCGCACCCTCTCTTCAGCCAGGTACCACGCGGTGCTCTTCGGCGTCGGATTCCTTTACTTCAGCGTCGTCGAGGGAATCTGGGGTGCGGGCCTCGGCAAGTGGCTCAAGGGGCTGCGCGTGATTCGTAAAGACGGTCGGCCGCCAGGCATCGGGCGGGCGCTGGTTCGAATCATGATACCGATTGTCTGTGTCGAGGGCGTCCGCATGCCACTTACGATGGCGTTGCTTCCCCACGCCGACTGGACCGCGGCTCAAACCGTGCTGTTTGTGGTCGTCGCCAACGTCTGCGCCTGGCTCCCGGTCTTGTTGGTGTTGAGGGCACGCCGTGAAAACGGCTATGCCACCGTATGGGACCTGGCCACCGGAACGCGGGTGTTGGTCAGGCCCAAGGGGACAGTGCGACCGTTGATCGAGCCTGTAGCCAAATTGGAGACTTACGCGGCAGGCGCGGATTCGCTGGGGCCTTACCAGGTTCTCAAGCACCTGGTTCCTGGCGAATGGATCGTTGCCGCCGATCCCATGCTGCGCCGTCAGGTTTGGCTGCTTCGGCGAAGTGCATCGGGCCCCGACCGCCCACGGCGAGCAGTCGCACGATCCGGCCGTCTACGGTGGCTACAGGCGGTGGAGACAGCGGGCGATGCCTGGGATGCGTATGAGGTGACGCCGGGAGTGCCGTTCACCAGCCTGGTCGCGGCGGGGAAGCGAGTGCACTGGACCTCCTTGCGCCACTGGCTGCATGACCTGGCGTCGGAACTGTGGGACGCGACCGGGGATCAGACTCTGCCCGCCGAGTTGAGTCTTGATCACGTCTGGGTCACCGGCGAGGGGCGCGCCGTTCTGCTCGACGAGCCATGGCCCGACGTGACTACACCGGCCAAGCGCGTTCCCGTAGGCGACGTAGCCGGACAGCAGCGTTTTCTGGGCGCCGTCGCAGCGGGCGTTGAATCGACGAGTCTCCCGCTTCATGCCAGGCCGGTGCTGCAAAACCTCGAGCGCGGGAAGTTCGAAAAACTCAGCTTTCTCACCGGCACACTGCGTGGACTCCTGGACAGACCCGCCGATGTTAGCAGGGGGATTCGAGCCGGGTCCATCTTCATGCTGCCGCTCTATATCTGGATCGCGGTCCTGGTCGGGCGATATCACGATAAGCAGTGGAGTGACTATGTGGGTGAGCTCGTCGTAATATCTCCCATGGTGGTCCTGGGCGTTATCGCATTGATCCAGTTCCTGGAACTTCCGTTTCGAAGCACCGCCAGTCACTCCATCTTCAGACTGGCGGTGGTCAACGCCAACGGTGAACCGGCCTCCAGATCACAACTGCTCAAGCGCTGGGCGATCGTCTGGCTGCCGCTGTTTCTGCCCATGTCACTCGTGCTCCTCCTGATAGCCCGCACCCAAGCTGTCGCGCTCGTCTCGGCGGTTGTTCTGCTACTCCTGTGGGTCTGTGCGGCGGCTTGGGCGGTTGTTCATCCCCATCGTGGATTGCACGATCGGCTGGCGGGCACCTGGGTGGTGCGGCAATAGCCACGAAGCCTCAGAGTGCGGAGATAAGTCCCGGGCGCCAGGTCGGGACGGGGCGTTTCGCGTCTGAACCGGGTCGCGCTGCGTTGCCACAGCCCGTGACGTTACAGCCTCGGTCCGCAGCGCACTGGCGCCGTGGAAATGGGCTCCGTCCATGACGTGGCGAGTCTTGCGGTCTACATCGGGCGGCAACTCGGGCATAAGTGATTATCGAGAAGAGGCTTAGGCGCAAAGGCGGTGCTCTAGGGGGCAGCGGTGACAGCTAGGATACTGGGCACCTGCCCTTCCGCGACATGCATGTGGCGCCGCAACTCCTTCACCAGCCGGCGGAAATCCAGCGGCTTGGTGAGAAAGGCGGTGGCGCCGAGCCGAAGTAGTTCCCGTTCGAGACCCAGGTTCTTCCTGCCCCCGGCGCGTACGCCGGTCAGTATAATCACGGGCACGTCCTTGGTGAGGGGGTGTTTCTGCAGCCTGCCGAGCAGGTAACTGCCGTAGCCTTCCGGCATGCGGTAATCCATGACGATCGCATCCGGCTGCTCCTTAAGCGCCCTCCAGTACCCCTGCATGCCGCTGAAGGCCCGAAACACCTCGACGCCGTAGGCCTTCAGTCTTATCTTGATGGCCTTGGACACGTCCGGATCATCGTCGACCACCAGTACCCGCGGGGCACGTGATTTGGCTTCGGCGTCAGCGTTCGGTTGCTGGCTTTCGCCGCTCGTGGCCTGCACGTTGTCCGTGGGGGACTCCAGGTTAAGGAGCTGCAGGACCAGGGGTTTGAGTTCGCTCCACGTGTCCAGGCCCTTCCAGACGTAGTGCGCTCCCAAACGCTCGCACTGCTGTACGGTTGCCTCGTCCGAATCGCCAGTCAGGATGATGGCGGGAATCGGGGCCAGGCTGGTTTCGCGAGCGAGTGCCTCGTAGAGGTACAGGCCATCGGCGCCAGGCATGCGCAGATCCAGTATCAGCAAGTCAGGCGGCTGCTCGACGACCGACTGATATGCCGTGATTCCGTCCGGGCAGGTAAGCGCATGCAAACCCAGATCCTTGCAGCGGATGGCGATGGCCGTGGCCAGGGCTTGGTCATCATCCGCGATCAATACGGTTTGGGATCCCATTTCTCGCTCCTCAGGTGTCAGGTCCTAGTCAGCGACGGGCATGTAGCCGGCGCCGCCGACGCCCAGCACATGCCCAATCGTCGAGACGAGCTTCTCAGCCTGGAAGGGCTTGCCCAGAAAGCAGCAGGCGCCCGCGGCGAGCGCTCGGCTTCGCACCTGCTCGACGACGTTGGCGGACAGAACGAAGACCGGGATGGCTTTCGTGTCCCCACGCTTCTTCAATTCGTCCAGCACTGCCAGGCCGTCCATCCCCGGCATGCGTATATCCAACAGAATGCCGGTGGGTTCACCCTCCACGGCCAGGTCCAGGCCGGCGGCTCCATCCGTGGCTGCCACGACGTCGTAGCCCGCGGCGCGCAGTCGGACGGACAGACTCCGCACGATATCGCGCTCGTCATCGATAATCAGGATTTTGGGTCTGTCAGCCAAAGGTAGTCTCCGGCGGGCTTTCGGCGGCCATGAAGCTCTCGACGAACACACCGGACTCTTCGTCCACGCTCCACGATCCCACGCTTTCCAGGGTGAGCCGCGGCAGAATCTCCCCGATCCGACTGCGGCTGCTCTCGGCGCGGGCCCTCTGCACGCGCTCGATCAGGGGCTGAAGATCCTCCTGATTCGCAGCGGCCACGAGCAGCCAGCGGTGCGGTGCGGTGCGAAACAGCAGGTCACTGCGGCGTGTGTCGCACTGCACAAGATGCTCGAGCTCATCGAGAGACTCGGCCGCGGCATCCGGGTCGGACGTCAGTCGTATGAGCGTGACGCAGGCGGATCCTGCGCGGAGGTCTTCTACCCTGTGCAGGTAACGCCTCAGCAGAGACCGACGGTCGGCAAAGGGGACGGTGAAAGAGAACGTACTGCCGCTGCCCGGTTTGCTCTCGACGGTGATGTCGCCGAAGTTCAGGGTGACCAGTTCCTTGGCGATGCTCAGGCCGAGACCGAACCCGCTGAGGCCGCTGCGCGCCGGCCCCCCGATCTGTCGAAATCTCTGGAAGAGCGCTTCCAGGTTCTCCGGGGCGATCCCCGGGCCGTTGTCGATGAC
>JANQGB010000829.1 GCA_028277545.1 Phycisphaerae bacterium
CCACCAGGTTTGCCAGCGGCTCACGGTTCGGCAGCTGACCTGGCAGAGATCGGCGAGGCGTCGCTGGCATTGTTGCCCAGAGCGGAGATGATCACGACGATGGCGGCGAGCCAGACTTTGCGTCCGAGGAAGCGCACCGAAGGCGGTGTACTCCGCTGGCGGCAGCCGTCCACGGCACAGCAGAAACTGAAGCGTGTGGTGTGGAGGGGGTCGGTGAGACCGGCCAGCTGGCCACGGGGTTTGCGGGGATAAGGGGCCGCGTGCAGGACGCCCCCGCAGGTGCAGCCTCCTGCGGTCCGGTGGCGGTCGGCGATGTCACGGTCGATGGCGAGCAAGAGCCGGTGGAAGTTGGCGTCGGCCAAGAGGGATTGATACAAGAGCATCGGTCGAACCTGGGCAAGAGGGCGAACAGGCGACATGGCCAAGACTGGACGGAATCAATCCTGTCCGTGCGGCAGCGGCAAGAAATACAAACACTGCTGTCTGGCACGGGACGAAGCAGCCAGCCGCGTGGCGCCGGCTCCAGAGCCAGAGCCGGCTCCGAAGCCGGCGACTGTTGATGCTGGATTGTTGACATTGGCCGGTGTCGCCGATGACGACCTCGACGATCTGACCGAAGCCTCGAACGCGGTCGTGGCGTTGATCCGGCAGGGACACCTGGACGAGGCAGAACGCGCGGCCCAGGAGCTGGTGAACCGGTCCCCGGACGTCCATGACGGTTACGACCGGCTGGGCATGGTTTACGAAGCCAGGGGAGACAGCCGGCAGGCTGCGGACTATTACCGGCAAGTCATTACGCTGGTTAAAAATAATCCGGATGACTACGATCCCGCATTCACGGCCAGCTACCAGGCCCTGATCGACCGCCTCGACCCGTCACCGCCAACCTGACCTGAGAAGCCTCGTCGATCCGGTCACGATTGGCGATGGCAGCAACCGTCGCTCCCTCACCGACCGCGCCCAAAATGCCCGCTTTCTCCATCAAGGAAAGTGGCGAGGCTCACCGTGGCCTTTTTCGACGGTCTCCGTTGTGTCGAGGTCGGGCGGTGGGGACCAGGGTTCACAGGGGGGAATCGGGCTGGAAAGCCAGCGCAATGTCTGCCTTCAGGGCGGGTTGGTTGCTTTTGACTGTGAACAGGTAATCACCGCCGCCGTCGATGATCGTGCGGCAGATTTCCTTCTGCGCGAAGATCGCGTCGCCGGTGATGATGACACCCTCCAGCGGCATCTGTTTCAACAGGGCCAGCGCAGCCGTGATTTCGTTGGCATCGGGCGGAACCTTTAACTCGCCGACCACCCCCTTCAGCCGCTCACTGAAAGCAGCGATCAGGTGCACGCCGGTGTTGCCGCCATGTCGGCTGCCGCGCAATCGCCTACCATCCAACGCCGTGTGACCAGCCGGTCCCTGATCACCGACAACCCAGGCGGCCAGAACCCTTTCCAAGACCTCAACGTCCAGTTTCTTGAAGAATTCACACCACACCGAGGGGGCAGGAACACGACCTCGCTTAATGCCAAGCGACAACAGCGCCGCTTCGCTCAGCTTCTCACCCCACCGCTTGATCCCGATTTGGCCGGTCCGGCCGCTCATCAGTGCCGCGATCGCAATCACCAACAGCCCTGCAAGCGGGTAGCGCCGCCCCGAGCGGTCTCTGTGGTCTGGAACGGCCTGCAAGGCCTCCCACAAGCTTACAGCCTGTTCCTTCGCTTCGGCATCCATATCTGGCCTCCAT
>JANQGB010000848.1 GCA_028277545.1 Phycisphaerae bacterium
CGCGTTGGCGGGCGGCCCTGACCGCCCTGGCCGTTGCCGCCGGCGCGGGCGGAGCATGGTCGCTGGTCGGGCGGAGCGCCACCCCGGCCGGTGAGATTGTGGTGGCTATCAACGATTACCTGCGCCTGACCAGCACGGGAGCGAGCCTGGTCGCAGGCCTGGTCGCCCTTGTGGTGACCTGGCTCATACTGCGCGAGCGCATCAAGCCCATCGAGCGGAACCCGGTCAGCCGCGCCGTGCGCTGGGTCTACCAGCCGATCCTGCGCTGGATTCTCGCTCACCCTATCATGTTCCTCTCGCTGCCCACGGCCCTGGTGGTCTGGGGGCTGTCCATCTGGCTGGGCTGGGCCGCGGTAGTCAGGTTGTTGACCGTGCCCCTGGGCTGGCTGCGCCTGGATGTGACCGGCTGGTCGATGGCCTGGTGGATTCACCTGGGCATCGCCGCGGTCGCCGGCTTGATCATTCTGCCCCTGATCGTCGACACCATCGCCTTGCGGCGTCGGCGCAAGAAACTGCTGGCGCCACCAGGCGCGGGCCGCCGGGTCTGGGCCTGGCGGCTGGTCTACGCGCTGGCGACCCTGCTTGTGGCGGCCGGTCTGCACCGCGGCAACCTGGCTGACCGCAACGGTGCTGTCCTGGCGGCCGTCCTCACACCGACGCCCGTAGATCCGCAGGACGGAGAAGCCACGCCCTTCGCCCGGTACGCTCCACTGGCCGCCCTGCTGGAGCTCAAGACCGGGATCGGGCAGGAGTTCATGCCGCCGCTGGATGAGGGTGACTTCCTGTACATGCCCAGCGTACTGCCGGCCGGCTCGATCAACACCGTGATGGAGGTCATGCAGAAACAGGACGTGCAGTTCGCCCAGATTCCGGAGGTCGACCTGGTAGTGGGCAAGCTGGGACGGATCGAGTCACCGCTCGACCCGGCGCCGGTCGGCATGCTGGAGACCACCATCACGCTCAAACCTCGCGAGGAGTGGCCGCTGATTGAGGACCCGGAACGTCCGGGTCGCCAGCGCCGCCGGACCATGAACGAGATCTGGGGCGAGATCAAGCAGGCCGGGCGCTACCCCGGCGTGTTGCCTTCGGTTCAGCTTCAGCCCATCCGCACGCGCGTCGAAATGCTGAGCACGGGCCTGAACGCCAAGATCGGCCTGAAGGTCTACGGCGACAGCCTGGAGCAGACCGAGCAACTGGCCGTGGCCATCGAGGCCACGCTCAGGCAGCGCCTGGAAGGTGCCGAGGCGGTCTCGGCCATCCGAACCAACGGCAAGCCCTATCTCGAGTTTCACATCGATCGCGAAGCCATCGCCCGCTACGGCGTTAACATCCGCGACGTGCAGAACATCATCGAGGTGGCCATCGGCGGCAGGAATCTGACCACCACCTACGAGGGGCTTGACCGGTACCCCGTGCGGGTACGCTATCAGCGCGAGCTGCGCGACGACCTGCCCGACCTGGCCCGCATCCTGGTGCCTACGCCCGACGGGGCCCAGATTCCGATCACCCTGGTGGCCGACATCCGCAGCGTCGTGGGCCCCATGAGCGTGCGCCGCGAGGGGGCCAAGTACGTCAGCTACGTGACCATGAACAACGTGGGTATCGACGAGACCACGCTGGTCCGTCGCGGACAGGGCGTGCTGAACCGGGCGGTGATCGACGGTTCACTTCAGGTTCCCGAGGGGTGCTTCTTCAAGTGGACCGGCAGCTACGAGCGGAACCTGCGGGCCAAGGAGCGGCTGGCCATCCTGGTGCCGCTGGTGCTGCTCATCAACTTCGTGCTGATCTACCTGCAGTTCAAGAGAGTGTCGCTTACCGTCACCGTGTTCATGGCCATACCGGTCGCCTTTGCCGGAGGTTTCGTGCTGCTACAGTTCTGGCCTGACTTGCAGAACGCGCTCTTTGCCATGGGAATAATGGAACGCGCGTTCGAGGGTGAAGCGATGTACCTCACCGTCGCGGTCTGGGTGGGCTTCATCGCCCTGTTCGGCATCGCCGTGGACGATGGCATCGTCATGGGTACCTACCTGGACCAGGTCTTTGGCCGGGCCAGGATCGAGCGCTACGAGGAGATCGCCGAACGGGTGGTGGAGGCAGGCCTGCGGCGCATTCGCCCCTGCCTGATGACCACCTTCACCACGCTGGCCGCCCTGGTCCCGGTGTTGCTGTCGACCGGGCGCGGCAGCGACGTCATGGTGCCCATGGCGATACCGGTGTTCGGGGGCATGGTGGTGGCGTTGTTGACAATTTTCGTGGTGCCGACCTGCTACTGCGCCCTCAAGCAGGCCAAGTGGATGCTCCGCCTCCCCGACCCGGACTTCGCCCGGCCTCGCGTTGAATAAGGTACGCTTCGCCGTGTGGGCGTTCTCAGCGGGTTGGTCCTGGTCCGCATAGCGGACCCTACCACTGGTCCGCACAGCGGACCCTACGACTGCCGTAGATGCACCAGGATGCACTCTGAGACTCGATGTGGCACTGGCTTCCAGCAGGTGCCATAAGTGTGGTGGGCAGGCGCAATAAACAGCGGCCCGTGGCCAGGAGCCCACGGGCCGCTGATGCGGTTGTTCAACCGACAGCCGGCAGAACGCTACCGGCGACGACGCAACATCGCCAGACCGCCCAGCGCCAGCAGGGCCAGCGAGGCGGGCTCGGGTATGACCGTGTACATGCTGTACGGTTCGGCTGCCGAGGACTGATCACCCCAATCCAGAATCTGCGGACTGGCGTTGTTCAGCGAGTCGACCGCACCGTCACCACCGCCGCCACCGCTGCTGAAGGCGTCGAAAGCGAAGCTGTCGCCGACCGACAGGCCCAGCGAGCTCAGCGTGGTGGTCAGCGTGACCGTGAACTGCGTTTTGTCGGAGACGCTGATGTCCGAGGGGGGACTCCAGGTGGCGTTGTCGAGGACCCAGGCGCCGCCGTCCCAATGATAGGTCTCGGCCCCGTCGCCACTGTCCACCCAGGACCCGACCCAGTAGTCGGCGCCGCTGTCCATCGAGATCGGACGGCCCCAGCCGTTGCCGACCGGGTCGCCACCGGGGATCGAGTCCATGATGATCATGTACTTGCCCCAGTCGGTAGCCAGAATGTCACCCACGATGTCGAACTTGAAGTTGATGTTCGTCAGATCATTGGTGACTTCCATGCCCGCGATGTCCAGGTGGGTAAACCCACTGAAGTCGGCACCTCCACCGGTGCCGTCGTGCAGGTCGCCGACCGCATCGACGTAAACATCCGCCGAGGCAGGCGCCGCCCACACCAGTAACAAACCGACAACAAGAAGCTTCTTCATCTCCTACTCCTTTCCATGTGCAATCGCGACTGCAATTCCGACCCTGGCAATCGTCCGGACGAGACCGCCACCCGCAGGCGTGCGTGGCCTGCGACGCACTGGCAACGACCTGACGAACGACCGCCTCTTATCGTAACTCACCCCAGTGACTGTGTTTCTGCTACGCGGCACGCCGGCGCGGCACCGCCGAGACGATCGGCGGGTGGACACTGAGGGCAGGACCGCGAAGTCGAGCGGCAGATGGCGCGCTGGTCCAAGCTGCGCCCCGTCGCGGTTCTGAACTCTCGTGGAAAGCTGCAGAGGTGGGCAGGCGAACGACGTACGCCGCCTGCTCTAGCAACTGTGCCTCCATAACCTCCAGCCCGGTATTATACCGGCCAGCGGCAAGCGTTTTCAATAGTCGCGTGCTGGCGGGTCGCCGTTATCGGCCCTGGCGGCCGGGGGGCGTGCGGCGTTACTGGCAGTGGGAGAACGACTTACGAGCGGCAGCCCGTCGACAGGGCGGCCCGCCAGTCGGACCGGACGAAGGCTGTGCGGTGAAACGGATGGCCGCCCTGTGCTCTGCAGAGGAGCAGCCGACCGGCGAACGGCTGCGGTGAGGCATCTGGCGCTGTCGCGGTCGTAGCGAACCGTCAGTGGCCGCCAAAGAGCCCGCCCAGGCGTACCCAACTCTGTCTTTGCCGCCTCCTCTCGTCATACACTAACAGGTTCGTCGTAAGTTCGACTCGGCGATTGTGGCGGTCGTTGGTCAGGACACAGGCACGCAGCGTATGCCTGCCGGATTTCTCGCGCCAATCGGCCCACCGGAGTGTGAACTCGACACGTTGCGTATCGCCGGGTGAGATCGTGCGGGCCGTTCCGACGGTGATGTCACCGGGGGCAAAGATGTCATCGGTAACGAAGAGTGGGGCGTCGCCGGCATTGGTGATCCTCCACCAGTAGGTCAGCGTCTCGCCTTCGTAGAGGCTCCGGGCGTTCACGTGAGGATCATGGCAGGCAAACCGCGGCTGCGGCTGATTCCGGGGAGGCGGCGGAAGCCAGATCGCCCGGGTCGCATCCGACGGTTCGTACATCAGGTTCACCAAGAGCACGCCACCGAGGTCTGTAACCTGCGACGGTGTGAACCGCGCCTTTAACCGCTGGGTAGTGAGCGTGTTCCCCGTATCGTCCAGATGCAGGACCACACGGTCCAACTCAGGACTGGCGACCGGCAGACCCAGAAACCAAGTTTCGGGCCACCGGTCCACGATTCTCAGGGCGGCGACGCCATCGGCGTCTGTGACGGTGGACGATCGAACCTGAGGAGGCCGTTCGCCCAGGCCGTCGACGCCGTAGCTTCTGACGCTTACGCGCACTCCGGGTACGGGCCGGCCGCAGACGTCTACCGCCTGCAGAGTCAGCGGATACTCCCGCTGGCGGACCTGCGGACTACATCCGTTTAAGAGCGCCAGTACGATCAGCAATCCACCCGCCAAGTCGCCGTGTCGGTGACACGGCCGCTCGGGCATCTTCACGTGCCGCCCTCTCTTATTTGTCCACCGCTTCCGCAGAAGCCGGTGCCGGCTGGCCACACTCGGGGCACACGCCAGAGGTGTTGCCCGTCAAGTTGTAGCCGCAACTCTGGCATTGGTTGCGTTTTCGACGGCGGTAGCGACGGAAGGGGCCGCGGATGAAAGCGATACCTGGATAGAGCATCGCCAACACAGCTACAGGCCAAAACGGAAACCCCGTGACCGTTACCAGCAGGAATTGCTGCCGCGACCTCGCTGGGTTGTGGGCTGTCGGGGCGTGATGCATGGTGAAGGCCGAGCGGTGCAGGCGGTAGAATGGACCTCGGTACTCCTCGCTGGTTTCGAGCGCAGCCTTAAGGCGAGCCCCGTATTCGCCGAACCGCCTCTGGACCAGCTCCAGCCCGCCCTGAGGGAGGGTGTCCGTCGGGCCGATGTCCACCTGGCGCACCTCGAACTGCCCGCCGGCCACCAGCATCATCACCAGTTCTTCGGACGTGTCTCTAGGGATCCATGCACAGGGGCCCCACCAGGCTGGCACCCGTTACTAGCAGTACGAGCAAGGCGACCAGCGATAGGCAGGCTGAGGTTAACCGTGAGGGCATCAGACTTCTCCAGGTTAACATGGGCAATTCATACGCTTAGTCCTTGCCATCGGCCGGGCTCCGACAACAGGCTCGGGCCAGCTCTCTTACGTGGAACAGCACAAGGAGGAGCAGAGCGGCCGAGACAAAGAAGTTGAGGTAGGGCCCCAAGGAGTCTGGCCTCACCGGCAGGAAGCGACATACGAGCCTGTCCACACAGCCAACAACGCAGGAGAAGAGCACCACCGGTCCGAGGATGCCGCGGCGGACGCCAGCCCGACTAACCTGTGTTTGCGACCCAGCATCACGGAGAGAATGATGGCGGTGGCAGCCCAACCTGCAATCCAGATACCTATACTGCCGGTGTACCACACATGGCAGAACCAGCACGACCTGGGCAACTCCGGAACCATGCCGTTACCGTTGATCCCCCCTGGCATGCCATGATTCAACAACCACCAGATCGCGCGGAGGATGACCTCCGAAACGGCCCGGATCGCTAGAAGAGCACAGGCCCAAACACTGGCCAGCGTTCCGGAGCGAAAGACGGGAAACTGAGAGCGTAGCGCCAGCCGCCGGTACGTCCGCCTTGGCCTGCATAACAGCACCGCGACGGTTTTGAGACAGGCAGCCGCCCTGCCCACGCCCCGGGCGCTCTCCCAAGGCAGCAGCCCGCCCGCCAGGCCGGCCGTCATCGGCGTGCCGCACTCCGAGCACTTACACGGGAGCTGCCGATCGTGCAGATCGTAGCCGCATTCCAGGCAGCGCAGCTCCCGGTCGCGCTGCCCGTGACTCCGGGCTGTGCCTTTCGGTCGGCATCTGGTACGGGTCTGGCCGCTCATGGCATTGAAGGCTGACGCCGGATGATTCTGAGGCCTGCTGATCGAACGCCGATCCGCCGAACTCGTTCGGCAGTCCAGTCGACCGAAGCGGTGTCGCGTTAGCCACGCCGACACGTGGGCCACGTCTGACGCTTCGCTGTCTCGCTCCGATCCTACCGTGTCGTAGCGATGGCATGCAAATCGCGCAGCGTCGTCACTGGGCACCTGGGGCGGCCAGATCCAGTACAACTTTACCACTTTCGTCACTTAGACGAATCTGCTACACTCTGCCCGCCAGGGCGGAGGCTACTGGCCGCACTCACGCTACGTTCCTTTCCAGAGGAGATTGCAAGATGCGCAAGTGCATGATGATCGGAGCAGTGGCGGCGGTGGTATTGGTCTTTGCGGGCGCTGCCCGGGCGGACGTGGTGATGGAGACCGTGACCGTCGGCAAACCGGGCAATCCTGGTGAATTGTCGGGCAACGGTGCAGGGGGCGGAGGTCCGGATCGCATCTGCGGTGCCGTGGCCTACACGTACAACATCGGCAAGTTTGAGGTTACGGCCGGGCAGTACACCGAGTTTCTTAACGCTGTGGCCGAGACTGATGAGTACGGTCTGTACAGCACCAGCATGTGGGCGGACAGTCGAGGCTGCAAGATCGAGGCAACTGAGTCGCCGGGCGGCTACACGTATACGGTCACGCCGGGCCGGGCCAACCGACCGGTGAATTGGGTCTCATGGGGCGACGCGGCACGGTTTGCCAACTGGATGCACAACGGCCAACCCACGGGGACGTTAACCGGAAACCCAATCGAAGACGCGTGGCTTACCGAAGACGGGTCCTACTTCCTCAACGGCGCGACGAGTTGGGAGGATCTGCTGGCGATCACGCGCCAGCCGGGTGCCACCTGGGTGATTCCATCGGAGGACGAATGGTACAAGGCGGCCTTCCATAAGAACGATGGCGCCACGGGTAACTACTACGACTATCCCACTAGCAGCGACAGCGTACCGAGCAACGATCTCATTGATCCCGACCCTGGCCACAACGCGACGTATTGGATTCAGGAGGGCGATTTCACCATCGGCGGCCCTCGATGGCGCACGGAAGTCGGCGCTCACGAAAACTCGGTCAGCCCCTACGGCACATTTGACCAGGGCGGCAATGTGTTTGAGTGGAACGAAGAGATAGTGTGGACCTCGCGTCACGCGCTGCGTGGCGGGTCGTACGCTGGCACCGAGTTCTCCATGCACGCGGCGCAGCGCGAGTACGCTCCGCCGGACGTCGAAGGTGTCGGCATTGGCTTCCGCCTGGCCTACGTGCCCGAGCCCGCCGCGCTGGCACTGCTAGCACTCGGCTGTCTAGTCGTGACCCGACGCCGGCGCTGACCGGCGGCTGCAACGGCACTCACTCACGGGCCGTTGCGCAGTCGGGCTGCCCTGTCATGCGCTCTGCCGGATCGCTTGAGCGGTCGCCTGTCAGGCCTGGCACGGGCGCGTCAGGGATCGTCCGCCGGAGTATCACGCAGGCGATGAGTAGCGCCAGGGTGGCTATTGGCAGCGCCGTCCACCAAAGTCGCGGCATGAAGGCGGTGAGCAGCACGGTTACACAGGGCGCCGCGCCGGCCACCAGGACGAGCGGGAAGATTACTCGGCTAAGCGGTTTGCGGCACAGCAAGGGCACGCCGAACGAACACCAGAAGATGCCCAGGACGCTGCCGAGGCCGGCCACATGCAGAACATGGCCGAGGAACAGGGAGGCCAGGTCGGCGTGCCCAAACCGCGGAGAAGCGGTCAACAAGATCAGACCGAGTGTCAGAGCAACCGTCCAGGAGAGCAGCCCGTAGCCAATTCCGAGCGCAACAAACAGCAGGAAAGCGTCTCGCAGGCGCCAAGCTCTGACGGTCCGGGCGGTTGCGGCGACGAGATGGATGGTGGCCGAACACTCCGGGCATCGCTGTTCGGGCAGGCCGGTCAGGTCGTAGCCGCATTGGGTACACCGCCCCTCAAGCTGCCTTTCCAGGCTGATCCACCGGCGACGCCGTGTCTTGATCAGGGCGTAGCCGGGATAGGCGGCGAAACCGAATACGGGGAACCAGAAGGGCATTCCGAAGCTGGCGTATCCGCGGCTAATGTAACCCCCGAACTCGCCAAGCTGGCCAAGCCGTAACGGCCGTGGCCGGGGCAGAGCATGGTCACCGATGCGAAGCACCAGATCGTATCCGTATCGCTCGTGCTCGAGAGTAAGGCATCCAACCTGCCGGCTCCACCCGCCGGCGACGCCTTCGAATACCCGCGCCCAGGCCCACATGCCGGCGG
>JANQGB010000884.1 GCA_028277545.1 Phycisphaerae bacterium
TGGCATCCTGCCGGTGAGACGACAAATGTGGCGCCAGCATCTTGTCGGCGCCAGGCAACTGTGGCAC
Source organism: Phycisphaerae bacterium (assembly GCA_028277545.1). Lineage (GTDB taxonomy): Bacteria > Planctomycetota > Phycisphaerae > UBA1845 > UBA1845 > JANQGB01. The sequence continues at coordinate 68 of JANQGB010000884.1, forward strand.
CGGCATCCTGCCGGTGCAGTAAGCGGGCCACAAGCCCGAGTCACGACCGTTTTGGGGCCGCCCACCAACCCTCCTCGAGGTGCCCCGAGACTGGCACTACGGACTATCAAGGCGCCCCCCGGCGGACAGCAGCAGCCAGGCGGCTTTGCTGGCTGAGGATCGTCGAAACTTACACCGAACTGGTCGCTATTCTATAGAATAGGAGGTTCGCCAAGCCGACAGCGCCCACCGCGGTCGCGAACGCGACGTATGCCAGCCATCGAAACTGTAGGCCGACGAGCCGTCCTAAGGCCACCAGGATGCAGGTCGAAAGTGGAGCATACAGAAAGAGCGTCGGTCCAACGTCAAACAGCAGGCTGCGATCCCAGAGGTACATGTGGAAGTAAAGCGCGAAGTTCGCCGCCACGTAGCCCACGAATACCAGGACGAGCGGCAAGTGCGACCGCTGTTGGGGCTTCTCCATCGAGTCCCGCACAGGCGTGCCGCACTCCGGACATCTGGCATCGAGCCGCAAAGCTCGAAGGTTGTAACGACACTTAACGCACAGGGTGTCGTTTGAAATGACATCGGTCATGAGCCTGCTCCTGAGGCTTGATCGTCAACATGCACGGAGTCCTCCTCGTTCACGCACCGCTACCTGACTGCCGTTCCGCATTCCGAACACGTGCCTGACACGTTGCCGGAGAGGTCGTAGCCGCAGATGGGGCAGTGCCCCGGCCGTCCCGCAAGCGGACGAGAAAAGGCCTGAAGTACAATGTAGGCCGCGCCTGCCCAGAGCAAGATATCGAATGCACCCCGCTGCCAACGAACTTCCCATTGGCGATTCTGCCCATGAATAGGTCGCCAGATTAGAAACGGCAGCGGCAATCCCCGGTATGCCACGCCCGGCGCGGGTATCGTATCGTCTAAGAAGGTCACCTGCGTGGTGAACATCGTAGCGACCAACCCACACACCAAGGGTGGCACAAACTTCCATGCCGAGTGTCTGTCTGGCCGGCTCATACCTTCGCTCCGCATTCCGAACACATGCCTGACACGTTGCCGGTGAGGTCGTAGCCGCAGGTGGGGCAGTGCCCCCGAGATGGTCGGCGGTCACGCCACCAGAGTAGGGCGGCTAAGATGCCGCACAGCGTTAGGGGTATACGGGCGGAGGCGTAGCACGTTCGCTCGCCTGCGAGAGCTTTCGTCCACAGCCAACCTCTCGTCGCGCCGACTGGCTCGCCAATGGACCATCCCATCGGCGCTGCCGGCAGGCACTCGTTCTGTTTTGGGTCCAGCGCCGGGCCCATGTTGATGTAGCTGTCATAGACGATCGCCCCATTACCAATGCGGACACTCGGTCCACCGCCCCGCGATGCTCCCCAGACGTAGCGTAAACTCGTCGCCGAGTTAGGCAGCCAAATGAGCAGACTGACTAGCGTGAGTAGTGTGACCATCCACTTGCCGATACGCCACCTTGGCGCAAGTCGAGCCCTCATAGCGCCTCTCCAGACTCTACGTCAGTGAGCATACCACGCAAGCCGTAGCAATGTAAAACGGTCTTCGATATTCTAGGGATAGTCGGCCCGTGTCGCAGCGCTGCCGGCATCTCTCAGTGGTCGCTGCACAGGCGAGACGCCTGTGCCACACTGGGTTCACTCGCTTGCGAGCGTAGCCTCGCAAGCGTGACTCGTCTGGCTGGGCTTCCTGCAAGCCTCGTGCCACGGGCCTAGCGCGGCTACGCGGGCGCGGGGCTTCATCAATGCCGACAATAGTAATCAATGCGGGGGTACGATGCGCGCCGAGCAGGACTCGAACCTGCGACCGTCGGATTAGAAGTCCGATGCTCTATCCAACTGAGCTACCGGCGCACGCCTCGGTGTTCCATGGTGATTCATAGCGAAATCTGTCGTGGGCTGCAATCGTCGGCCAGGCGGAATCAGCGGAAAACAGCCGCCCTCCGCAGTGAGTTGATCTGTCCCTGTCGGGGGTCTCCGCCGACGACTACCTCCATCGCCTTCCGTCAAGTGGGGACCGCATCTTCTGGCTGCCCAGGAACCACATCGCCAGGGCAAACAGCGCGCACAGGATGGAGAACAGCAGCCAGGGGACTATCGCCCAGTTGGACGGCGTCTTCTTGGTGGTCTTCGCGAAAC
>JANQGB010000989.1 GCA_028277545.1 Phycisphaerae bacterium
AGAGGGCCTCCAGACGCTCGACGGTGAACACCTCGCCCCCCAGCAGGGCCAGCAGCGCGGTCTGGTACCCGCTCCCCGTGCCGATCTCAAGGACCTTCATCCCGCGGTGCACATCCAAGGCCGCGGTCATATAGGCGACGATGTAGGGCTGGCTGATCGTCTGGTCGAAGGCGTTGGGCAGGGCACGATCCTCGTAGGCGGCGCTACGGTGTTCTGGAGGCACGAAGTGGGCCCGTGGCAGGCGCTCCATCGCCTCTAACACCCGCCGATCTGAGATGCCGCGCCTGCGGATCTGGCTCCGCACCATTTCCCGACGAACCTCGTGCTCCGGCTCAATATGATGGACGTCGCCGCCGGTACCGTTCATTGACCACCCCCAGACACCGTGGAAGCCAGCATTAACGGTATCGCGCCGGCGCTGAGACGACAACTCGTGGCAAGAGCCCTGGCGGCAACCAGCGCTGGTTTGTTCCCCCATCTGCACCCCTCTGCTATGATCTCGACGCCTCCGCCGCAGGCGACGAATCGCCGGGCAGGCGGAGCGATGAGCGGCAGGCGACGGTTTGTCCCGCCGGCCACACCAGCTACAGGTACTTGCAGATGGCTGCCAAGCGGCACATGCCTCCAACCGAGCACACCAAGCCCGCGGCCCGGACCACCGGACCTCCCGCCACCAAGGACCGAAGTTGGATCGATCGCCTGGTGGCCGCGTATCCACAGGCACCTCTGGTGGCGCCGTTCATGACCTTTCTGGCCCTGATGGCCCTGGAGGGGTTGTTCGACGTTGCCCACAAGCCGTGGCTGTACGCCTTGCGCACCTTCGGTGCGTTGTTCGTGGCCTTGTTATTCCGCAAGCACTGGCCTCCCTTGGGCCGGGTGCACCTGCCGATCGCGGTGATCGTCGGACTGGTGGTTGCCTTTGGGTGGGTCGCCGTCCACAAGGTGTTCGCGGGTTTTGGCTGGTACTCCGCCACCCAGCTACTGGGCAAAGACCCGACCCCGGAGGAGTTCTACATTCCGCACCAGCAGTTGGGTACCGGTGTGGCCTACTGGCTGTTCCTGATCGTCCGCGTGGGGGGCGCCGCTACGGTAGTACCCATCGTGGAGGAGTTGTTCTGGCGTGGTTTCGTGCTGCGCTTGCTTATAGACTGGCATCGCTTCGAGACCGTGCCGCTCGGCAAGTTCACGTGGTTCTCGTTCATCGCCTGCTCGCTGGCCTCGGCATTGGAACATCCCATGTGGGAGGTCGGCATCCTCTGCTGGGTGGTATACAACTTGCTCTTCTATTGGAAGAAGAGTCTGCTCTGCCTGATGGTCACGCACGGTATCACGAACCTGGCGCTGTACGTCTATGTTGTCATCTACCAGGATTGGGTGTTCTGGTAGGCCGGCGCCGGCACCTCACTACTCGCGGAATGAACGCTTGATGAACCCACCACCTGAGTATGGCTGCGTGAGCGATGCGGAATATGCCGCCCTGGGTCTGAAGTCCGGGCTGGAAGTACACCAGCAGTTGCTGACCGACAAGAAGCTCTTCTGCCACTGCCCCGCCGGGCGGTATAGCCACGACTACGACTCTGAGATTCTCCGCCACATGCGTCCCACGCTCTCGGAATTGGGGGAGTACGACGGCACCGCCCTGATGGAGTTCAAGACTCAGAAGGACATCCACTACCGTCTGTCGCGCGAGACGGTCTGCACCTACGAGATGGACGACGCGCCCCCCTTTGAGATCAACGAGCAGGCCGTGGATATTGCCATCGAGGTCTCCCTGCTGCTGCGGCTGCAGATGATCGACGAACTGCACATCGCGCGCAAGCAGTATCTTGATGGCAGCATCCCGACCGGCTTCCAGCGTACAGCTCTGCTGGGGGTCCACGGCTGGATTGACTACCCCGGGCCGCTGGGTGGCCCCGTGGTCCACGCCGACCGCCGCATCGGGATTCGTCAGCTTTCTCTCGAGGAGGACTCGTGCCGCGAGGTGTCGGACGTGGGTCACCTGCGCACCTACATTGCCGACCGGCTGGGCATGCCCCTGATAGAAGTCGTCACCGAACCGGATATGCGCACGCCGCGGGAGGTGGCAGAGGTCGGGCAGCTCATTAGATATCTGACCCGGGCAACGGGCAAGGTGCGCCGCGGCATCGGGGCGGCGCGCCAGGACGTCAACGTCAGCATAGCTGGTGGAACCAGGATCGAGATCAAGGGTGTCCCCCGCATCCCCTTGTTTCAGCGCCTGGTTCATTACGAAGCTTACCGGCAGAAGGCACTGCTGGAGGTCCGGCAGGAGCTTCGCCAACGCG
>JANQGB010001127.1 GCA_028277545.1 Phycisphaerae bacterium
AGTCTATCCACTCCCGCAGCGGACCGGTGGCCGCCAGCGTCCCCCCGACCTCCGCCAGGGCGTCGGCGTCCAGGCCGGCGGGCGTGCCCGCCGTACGGAGGTGGGGCCGGATATCACGTACCCCGCCCATCGGCGGGAGGCCCGCGCCCTCAGCCGCCACCCCCATCTCCCGCACCTTGTTAAGCCACGAGCGGACCTGCTTGGCGCCGGTGGCCGGGCGGATGCGCTCCGCCAGGCCCTTGCCCAGCGAGCAACTGCAATGACGTGCCAGTATTCGGCGAATCTGGTTGAACTCGAGTTTTGCCAGCGTATGGTCGTCCATCCGAACGCTCTGGTGGGTCCGCTCTGCGGACCACGTTCACACCGGCAAGATGCCGGTGCCACATTCCCACCAGCAAGATGCCGGTGCCACATTCCCACCGGCAAGATGCCGGTGCCACACTCTCACCGGCAAGATGCCGGTGCCACACTCTCACGGCAGGATGCCGGTGGCGAACTCTCGCCAGCGGCATGCCAGTGCTACGCGGCAAGGGCCGTTCCACAGGCGGGCTCGACTGCCGCGGACAACTCCTGACAACCCGGTCGGGCGGACCGGGGCGTCGGATTGGTCTATAATACAGGAAACCCGAGCTCAGTGAGGTGCGGCAGGGATGTTGCGGAAGAATGATCGCCGATATTTGGGAAGGGCCGCGATTCGGCTCTGGCTGGTGGCGTCGGTCTGCCTGACGCTGACCGAGACGGCTGCGGTGGCCCAGGCCGAGCGCGGGCCCATCGAAATCCGCGACCTTCGCGAGCTGGAACACGCCTTCATCGAGCTTTCCGATCGCGTGCGACCCTCTACCGTGGCGCTACGCACTTACACCAGGGCTCGCTACCAGTCGGGGCGGCGAGGCGGAGATGAGGCCGACTGGGCGAGGATTCCTTACAGCCATGGCAGTGGGGCGATTATTCACCGCGACGGCCACATCCTCACCAATACTCACGTAATCGAGGGGGCTGACGTGATCGCCGTGGTTTTGCATAACGGGCGGCGCTACGACGCCCAACTGATTCAGGCCGACAACCGTAGTGACCTGGCGGTGCTAAAGATCGACGCGAACAACCTGACGCCGGTGCGGTTCGGCGATCTGTCTCGCGTGCGGCAAGGGCAATGGTGCTTTGCAGTGGGTAATCCCTTTGGCCTGGCCAACGACGACGGGCGCACCGGCATTACATACGGCATTGTCAGCGCCCTCGGTAAGGACCTGAACGCCGAACTCAACGCCGAGGCGGATACTGCGGCCGAGGTACGCTATTACGGGCACCTGATACAGACCTCGGCGGCCATCAATCCGGGCAACAGCGGCGGACCGTTGTTCAACCTGGGCGGTGAGATGATCGGCGTGGTGACCGCCATCGCTTCCCGCAGCGGCGTAACGGAAGGCGTTGGCTTCGCCGTGCCCATCGAGCGGCGGACCCGCAGCATTGTCGATCGGCTGGGGCGCGGCGAGCCGGTTGTGTACGGGTACTTGGGCGTGACCGTCGGCGAACTGACTCGGGCTGCACGCCAGGCAGCCGGCTTGCACGGGAGACGTGGCGCCCTGGTCAGGGACCTGGATCCCAGAGACGGGCCGGCGGCCCAGGCTGGCCTGCGTCCGGGCGATGTCATCGTCGAGTTCGGTGAGGTTACGATTGATGACTTCGATCACCTGGTGCGCGTGGTCGGTGCGGCTCCGGCCGGCGAACGGACTGACGTTGTGTACTTTCGCGATGGGCAGCGGCGGTCGGCGGCGGTGACGCTGGCCGCCCGCGACGTGACCACCGTGTCCGTCGAAGCCGGTCCGGATGAGTCGGACCCCAGGACCCTCTATTGGCGCGGTGCCTTGCTGGCCGAAGCGACCGACGCCCTGCTTCAGGAGCGGGGTCTGCGGCGGGAGCAGTTCGGCCTGGCGGTAGTCGAGGTTGTGCCCGGGAGCGACGCAGACCGTGCAGGTCTGGGCTCCGATCAGGTTGTGCTCGAGTTCGATGAGCAGCGCGTCCACACGGTGGAGGAGTTCGTGGCTGCTGATCAGCAGGCTTCAGCCAGGGTGCGCCTGCGGGTCCGGGCTGCTGGCGGACGCACCAAAACCGTACGCATGCCCCAGCACACGCCGTCCGAATAACCGCTGGGCGAGCGCCAAGCCTCTCTCTGCAATAACTAGCGCCACCGATGAGCCCCGGAGGTTGACGATCCAGGTTCGTGGGAAGATCATCCCGGGATTCGGCCGGGTGCGGCAAAGCCTGCGCTCGGCCGCGGCGTTGCCCGAGTCGGCGCGCCGATGAGATCGCTGTCGGCTGGCATCGGCCGATGCCGTGCGGCGATCATCGGAAGACCTCTAACCCCGGCAGGACGGTGGGATGACCTCACGCGAGATTAGACAGCAGTTTCTGGACTTCTTTGCGGGCAAGCAGCACACCATCGTGCCGTCAGCCTCGGTAGTGCCGACCGACGACCCTACACTCATGTTCACCAACGCCGGCATGAACCAGTTCAAGGACGTCTTCCTGGGAACCGGCAGCCGCTCCTACACTCGGGCGGCCGACACGCAGAAGTGCATCCGGGTCTCCGGCAAGCACAACGACCTGGAGGAGGTCGGCCGCAGCCCGAGCCACCACACCTTCTTCGAGATGCTGGGCAACTGGTCCTTCGGCGATTACTTCAAGCGCGAGGCAATCGCCTGGGCCTGGGAGTTGCTGACCGAGGTCTGGGGTCTGCCCAAGGATCGACTGCACGCCACGGTCTTCGGCGGCGACGCCCAGGACGGTCTGGGGGCTGACGAGGAGGCGGAGCGACTCTGGAAGGAGGTCACCGACATCAATCCGGCTCACGTCAGCCGGCACGCCAAAAAGGACAACTTCTGGGAGATGGGGGCCACGGGGCCCTGCGGTCCCTGCAGCGAGATTCACATCGACCTGACCCCCGACGCTTCCGGGGCGAAGCTGGTCAACGCCGACGATCCGACGGTGATGGAACTCTGGAACCTGGTCTTCATCCAGTTCAATCGCGACGCTACCGGCGCGCTGAGCGAACTGCCCGCCAAACACGTCGACACCGGCATGGGTTTCGAGCGGCTCTGCCGCATCCTGCAGAACAAGGCCACCAACTACGACGCAGACGTGTTCACGCCGCTTCTCGATCACCTGGGGCAGATCACCGGGGTCAAGTACGGCGGGTCGCCGGACAACAAGGTTGACGTTGCCTTCCGCGTGATTGCCGACCACGTGAGGATGCTGACTTTTTCCATGGCCGACCAGGCCAAGCCGGGTAACGAGGGGCGCGGCTACGTGTTGCGGCGCATCCTGCGGCGGGCGGCCCGCTTCGGCCGCCAGCACCTCGACCAGCGCGACCCGTTCATATACGAACTCGTCGATACGCTGGTGCAGACCATGGGCGACGTCTTCCCCGAGATCGGCACGCATCAGGCCCGCATCAAGGAGGTCATTCAGGACGAGGAAGAGAGTTTCGGCCGCACCTTGGACAGGGGGCTTGCGCTATACGAGCAGGTAACTGAGGCATTCCGCAGTTGGGATTCAAATGCAATGCAGTGGTCGGGGGCGCCGGCGGGCGCCCAGGGCGCGTTCGAACGAGTGTGGAACAAGCAGGCAGAGTTTAGTTTTACGCGTGCCATAGTGCAGGCCGGCGATTTGGAAGAGGTGGCGACTGCCAAGCGCGTTTGGAACGACGCGGAGGACTTCCGACGCAAGACCGGAATCGCGCTCTCTGCACGCAGCGCCCTAAGATGGAGCCTCGACCACGCGTTGGTACCAAGCGAGGTCGCCTTCGTCCTGTATGACACCCATGGGTTTCCGATCGACATGACACAGCAAATGGCAGCTGAGCGCGGTCTGACCGTCGACGTCAAGGGCTTCGAGCAGCTAATGGAAGAGGCCCGGGCCAAGGCCCGGGCGGCGGCTAAGACACACGCCGAGATTGTTTTTGAGGGGCATCTGCCGGCAACCGACGAGTCGCCGAAGTACGAGAGCTGCACCTGCACGGCCAAGGTTCTGGGTTGGGTCGAACAGAGCTCGCTGAAGGCTGACGGCAGACTGACTGACGCCGACGGTGAGGTCGGTTTGGTTCTTGATAGAACCAGCTTCTACGCCGAGAAGGGCGGCCAAGTGGGCGACGCCGGGACGATCACCACGCCCACCGGGACCTTCGACGTGGACGACACTATTTACATTGGCGACGGGATCATTCACGTGGGCCACGTCGGTGACGGCTACCTGCAAGCCGATCAGCAGGCCCAGGCATCCGTCGATCCCGCCCGCGACCACACCCGCCGCAATCACACCGCGACCCACCTGGCGCATTGGGCCCTGCGACAGGTCCTGGGCGACGAGGTGACTCAGCAGGGCTCGCTGGTGGACGACACCAAGCTGCGCTTCGACTTCGATCACCGCCGGCCCATGAGCCGCGACCAGATCGAAGAGGTCGAGAAGCTGGTTAATGAGAGAATCTACCACAACCTGCCGGTCGCCACCCGCCTGCTGGCCACCGACCAGGCGCAGAAGCTGCCGGGCGTGCGGGCTTTCTTCGGCGAGAAATACGGAGACGAAGTTCGCGTGGTCGAGATCGGCGACGGCTTCTCGCGCGAGTTCTGCGGCGGAACACACCTGGCCAGCACGGGCGAGGTCGGGTTCTTCAAGATCGTCAGCGAGGAGGCGGTGGCCAAGGGCGTGCGGCGGATGGTCGCGGTCACCGGCCGTGAGGCGATCGAGTACGTCCTTGCGGCGGATCGCCATCTGCGTGAGGCGGCCAACATGCTCAACACCAGCCCGGACCAACTGGCCGAGCGCGTGGCCGCGTTGCAGAAAGAGATCAAGGATCTCAAGAAGAAGGCGGCCAGCGGCGCGGTGCAGGACATCAAGGCCTTGCGGGCGGAGCTGGCCGACAACGCCGAGGAACTGGCCAAGGGCAGAATGGTAGTGGCCGAGATTCCCGACGTGTCCGTACCGCTGATGCGCGAGTTGATCGACTGGATGCGGGCCCGCTTCGAAAGCGCCGCCATCTGCGTCGCCAGCCGCAGCGAAGCCAAGGCGATTCTGTTGGCCTCCTTCACCGACGACCTGGTCGCCCAGGGCATGAAGGCCGGCGACCTCGTCCGGCAGATCGCACCCATCGTAGGAGGCAGCGGCGGCGGCAAGCCCACCCTGGCCCAGGCGGGCGGCAAGAACCCCGACGCCATACCCCAGGCACTGGACAAAGCCAGAGAAATGCTGCGCGAGATGTTGAGCTGACCGGCACCGTGGAGCCGGCTGGACACGGAGGGACGTCGCTGCCCGCTGCATATCCTAACATCCAGAGATCCTGAGATGTCGACGCCGATAGCCATGGTCGACTTCACGCCGCTCTTGCCGGCGGTGATGGTATGCTGGGTCTTCTCGGTTTGCGTACACGAATTCGCCCATGCACTCGTAGCGTATTGGGGCGGTGACCTGTCCGTGCGAAGGAAGGGCTACCTGAGCTTCAACCCCTTTGTCTACCTCCACCCGGTCACGTCCATCCTGATTCCCTGTGTATTCTTGGCCATGGGTGGTATACCCTTGCCGGGAGGAGCGGTGTACATTGATCACAGGGCACTGCGAAGTCGGCATTGGGCAGCAGCAGTTTCGGCCGCAGGGCCTGTGTCAAACTTCCTGTTATTCGCCGCTATCGCAGCAGTACTGCACCCAGCACGTGGGCTGGTTGACCCGACTCTGCCGGTTCAGCCGGTCTGGGTCCAGATTCTGGGGGCTATGGCGGTGCTGCAACTCATCTCCGTCTTCTTCAACCTCATTCCAATACCTCCGTTGGATGGCTTTGGTATTCTCTCACCATACGTCGGCAGTGAAATGCGGCAGTGGGCAGCACGTCTGGGTTGGGGCGGCTTGTTCGGTCTCTATGTACTCTTCGTCCACGTTGAGTCTGTGATGGACGGACTGGTAAGACTCGTGGACACTGTGCTGACGGCTTTCGGTCTGCCGTACGCGGTCACCTGGGAAGCGTACAGGGTCGCCTTGTGGGGGTAGCGTTCACGCCAAGTCCGAAATCCAAAGCGGCGCCGCGAATTGGCTCACATCGGATGCATGTCACTCGGCGAAGCGCTTGAGCGTGTCGACCAGGTCAGCCAGCTTGTCCCGCACAGTCTCGAGTGGACGGCGAACGGTATGCGTCAGGGCTGCGGTCAGCGGTTCGCTGGCCAGTTCCGGTTCGGCGCTGCGCAAGCGGTCGACCGCACTGAATGCGTCACGGACTGCCCGTGAGTAGACGGCGGCCGCCAGTGCCGCCAGGATCAGAATGGCCACGCCCAAGCCAACCAGCACGTTGTGGGCCGACAGGGCGTTGACCACGGTCAGGGCGAGTTCGAGGCTGGGGCGCAGCCCGTCGTTCCAGAGTTCGAGCAGGCCCGCAGTCAGCGGTTGCACCAATGGGAACCAGAGCAACACGCCGACGGGGATCAGCCAGCGTACCAACCGCCCGATGACGGCTGGTTTCCTGTTCAGCATAGGGGCAATGACGGCCTCCCGCTGTTGATCCGCCAGGGCGGTTACGTCGGTGCGGAACATGCGCACCAGGTCTCGGGTTTCCGGCATTTCGATGTCCACCCGGCGCGACACGCCGGCCAACTCCGCCTGGATGCCGGCCACAAAACCCTCAACTCGCTCCTCCAGCGACAGCCCGTCGAACCGGAAGGGGTCGTCATGCTCGGCTGGAACAGCCGCCGGCAGAACGGACCGCAGGCCGCCCAGCAGCCAGCCAACGAGCGCGACGGGCCACGCGATCAATCCCAATAGCGGCCACCGGGAAATGCGCCGATTGAACAACTGCGTGGACCACTCGGCGAACAGACGACGGTCGCCGTTGATCTGGCCGAGCAGACGCTGGCAGTAGACGTGCGGGAAGCAGCGGCCGGCCACCTCATCGATTACCTCGTCGTCGATCACCCGGTTCAGCCGCGCCAGGACGCTGTCCGGCTGGTGGTGTTCGAGAAGCCGTACAGCCTCTGTGCGCACCTGGTAGGCCAGGTTGGCACGCTTGTTCGACGCGGCCGCTTCGCAAGTGGGGGCGGTCGTCAGTGCACGCTTTAGTTCCTCGAAGTCGGACGCCAGTCGCTTCACCGCCGCCCCCAGGCCGTCACCGGAGGCAACCAATCGCTCGGCATCAGAGAGATCCCGGCTCCGGGCGATGGCCTGCAGGATGGCGTCCGCCGCCCGGTGACGGGCGCTGACCAGGAATGACCGGGCCTGCCTGCCGTCCGGGTCGGACTCGGCGATCTGCAGGCTCAGTGCATTCGAGGCGCGGGCCAGCTCCTCCAGCGGCGGTCCGGCTGTCTGCCCCAGCAGCCAGTCCATCTTGTTGACCACGTAGACGAAGTTGGTGCGGTCTTTAAGTATCTGCTGTATCTCGCGGATGGCCCGCAGGTCGCCGATCTTCTTGGGCGTGGTGACCCAGATAATGCCGTCCAAGGCCGAGGCCACGCGGCGTACCTGTTCGGCGTGGTCGTGATAAACCGAGTCGAAGTCCGGCAGATCGACCAGCACCAGGCTGTGCATGCTCTCGGGGGCGTCGGCGTGAAAGGTCACCGCCAGCTTACCCAGGTGCGAGAGGCGGGCCTGCAGCGAGCCCAGGTCCGAAGGAGCAAGGTAGGCGGCCGGCATGAAGGTGCCCTCGCCGGGGTGACCGCCGCAGTCGACGATGTCGCTGCCGGCCAGGGCGTTGATCAACGTGCTCTTGCCCACGTCCTTACCCCCCAGCACGCCCCAGACCCAGAGCTGGTCGGTCATGGACTCGGCCGCCCCGGTGGTAAGTTCGAGCGGCTCGGTGGGCAACATCTCCGCCAGTCGCCGATTGACCGACTCCAGCAGTTGCTCCGGGTTGTCCTGCAGTGCCGGCATGGGTCACCTTCTCCCCGGCGTGGACCAGTGAAGCACGGATTCGTACACCGGGTTGGTGCTGCGCAGGTGCCGCCTGGGAATCGCGGCCAGGTTGCGATCACACTGTTCGGTGAGTGCTTCGCGGACAAAGGACTGGTAAGCCCGGACCGTGGTCTGGTACTCCTTGAAGGCCGGCGAGCGCTGCACCAGGCTGGCCAGCCCCTTGGTGCCGAACAGGCCGCCGACCCAGGCCGCCGCCCAGGTTAGCGTGAACCCGGCACCACCCAGAAACAGCAAGTCCGCCACCAGCAGGGGCACACCGACCGACAGGGCGGCCACGTCGGCCCGGCGGGCGTGTTTGCCCGTTTCCTGGCGCCAGGCATCCAGGTGGGCCCGTATGCGGACCGCCCATTCCATTTCGTCGAACTGCGGCACGGACCAGTCGCCGGCCCAACTCTGACCGCTCTCCGCCACGTAGGGGCTGTCAACGATTAGCTGGTTGACTCGGTCCGTCGCGTGATGGAAGCGGTGTTCGAGGTTTCGCCGCAGGACTTCGGCCAGGGCGTCGGTGCGCTTGTCGAAGTCTATGCTCTCTTCCGCCTTGCCGCGGCCGCGAAGCTGATTGATGCGCCGCCGTGCAGCCTGCACCACGTCGTACAACGGGAGGAACCGATGGCCCAACCCCAGCAGCTTGCGTTCGGTGTCGGTGAGCAGGTCGGTGGTCAGGCTGGCTTCGGTGGTCAGATGCTCCAACTCCCGATCGATGGCGTGGCGGAGTTGGCTGAACTGCTCGCTGCGCGTGACGTTGGTGCGGACCATGGCCGCACAGCGGCGCTGCAGATGCTCTTCGAGGGCGGTCCCACGGCGTTGATCATCGAGCCCCCGCAGCCAGGACCGCAAGCGAATCTGCGCTTCTTCACTGACCGGGCGGTAGCCGGAGCCCGGTTCGTAGCGGCTGAAGAAGAACCCGCTGGCCCGCAGGCTGCCGGCATGGTTGGCTAGTTTCTGTCTGTCTTCGGAGGTAAGGGCTTCACCGTTCTCGGTCTGGTTGAACACCACCCAGGTCTTCGGGCCCAGGTTGCGGGCGAACTCGACCGTCTCCTCGAACACCGTGGCATCGAACCAGCGCTCCTCGTCGGCCACAATGATCAGGGCGTCGAACCAGGGCAGCAGAGTGCGGGTGACGAAACCCTCGTCGGCGGACATCTTGCTGGTGACGTCGGGCATGTCGACGATGACGACCCCGCTGAGTTCCGCCAGTTCGTGCGGGTAGAGGCAGACGGCGCCGGCGCTCCCGATTGTCGACCGGCCGAATGGCAGGAGCGAGGCTTCCAGCCCCGGAAAGACCCAGTCCTGCTTCTTCCAGGATTCAAACTCGGCGCGACGCTGCTGGTGGATGGCGGCCACCGGACCGCGCGTCTCGTGGGCGTGGGCGCTTATGCGGCTGACCTCGCTGCCCAGCAGCGAGTTGAACAGCGTGCTCTTGCCCGAGGAGGCCCCGCCGAGCAGGCCGATTACTGCCGGCGCGTCGCCAACCCGCCGCTTGAACAGGGCGGCGGCGCAGACGTTGCGATCGAGTGGTCCCCAATCGAAGCCCGTCTCGCTCAGCAGTTCGAGAGCCGTCTTCTCACCAAGCCGGCTCAGGTGCGTCTCAGCCGTCGGTTCCATAGGTGCTCGTGTGTCTTCCACTACCTCACTTAACCGCGCACCCGACGATGATAGCGTCTGCCCGCAGCAGGCGACACCTCTTCACACAGCACTTCGGAGAGACCCGCGATCTATTCCTATGCCTGCCTGATGAGCCCCACCGGCGTACGGCAGAGGGGTTATCGTTTCTTCGCTCCGCGGCGGCCCGGGCGGTAGCCCGTGGTCGCGGCGCGGCGCTGTCTGGGGCGGGAACCGGCGGCGGCGGCCTGTTTGCGCCGGGCCAGCAGGGCGGCCTTGGGCGGGTCGGCCGGTATGAGGCAGTCGCAGCCGTCGCCAATGAGGTCGCGACGGCCGGCCTTGATCAACACCTGGCGCACCGCGAAGTAGTTCTCCGGCTTGAAGAACTGCATAAGCGCCCGCTGGGCCTTGCGGTCTCGCAGGTACTTGGCCACTCGTACCGGCCTCTTGGTGAAGGGATCCAGACCCGTGTGGTACATGGTCGCGGCGATGTCCATCGGAGCCGGAATGAAGTCCTGCACCTGATCCGGCTTGTATCCGCTCCGCTTCAGGTACAAGGCCAGCTCAATCATGGCCTTGAGATCGCTGCCGGGGTGCGAGGCGATGAAATACGGAACCAGGTACTGCTCTTTGCCCGCCTCCTGCGACGCTTTGGCGAACTCCTCGGCGAAGCGGTCGAAGTCGTCAATGCCAGGCTTCTTCATCAGGTCGAGGGTCTGGCTGTCGGTGTGCTCGGGAGCTACCTTCAGATGCCCGCCAACGTGATGAGCCACGAGCTCCCGCATGTACTCCGGCGACCGATGGGCCAGGTCCATACGCACTCCGCTGGCTACCAGAACCTTCTTCACGCCCTTCACCTGGCGCGACTCCCGCATGAGCCTGATGAGCGGCCCGTGGTCAGTGCCCAACAGCTTGCAGATCGTCGGATGAACGCACGACAGACGCCGGCAGATCTGCTCGATCTCCGGGCGACTGCACTTCATCTCGTACATGTTGGCCGTCGGTCCGCCAATGTCGCTGACCGTGCCCTTGAAACTCGGAGTCTGTCCGAGCACCTTGAGCTCGCGGATGACCGACTCGCGTGAACGCGACTGGATGATCCGCCCCTGATGCGTGGTAATCGAACAGAAGGTGCAACCCCCGAAACAGCCCCGCATGATGGTGACCGAGTCCTTGATGACTTCCCAGGCGGGGATCTTCTGCTTGTAGCTCGGGTGGGGTTGTCGAGTGTAGGGAAGCTCGTAGATCTCATCCATGCGCTGCTGAGAGAGCGGCAGCGCCGGTGGGTTCTGCACGATGGTCTCTCGCCCATGCGGTTGAAGCAGCGTGCGGGCGTTGTGGGGGTTGGTTTCCAGGTGCGTCAGGCGAGTGGCTTCCGCGAAGGCACAGTCGTCTACCGATACTTCCTCGAAAGAGGGTAGTTCGACGACCTTCTCTGTCGGCGCTTGTTCGCTGGCGCCCAGTCGATAGGTCACGCCACGCATGTTGCGGAGGTCGCCCACGCGGTGGCCGGCATCGAGGCGGCGAGCGATCTCGACGATAGCATCCTCGCCCATGCCGAAGACCAGCAGGTCGGCCTTGGCATCCAGCAGGATCGAGCGGCGAACCTTGTCGCTCCAGTAATCGTAATGAGCAAGGCGGCGCATCGAGGCTTCCACGCCGCCGGCAACGACGGGCACGCCACCGAAGGCTTCGCGAGAACGCTGGCAGTAGGCCAGCGTGGCCCGGTCCGGGCGCATACCTATCCG